>JANQJX010000242.1 GCA_028281425.1 Simkania sp. | reverse complement strand
GATACAGACAGGATTAAAAGTGGAGTGTTTTTCAATCGCTTAAAAAGATTTTTAAAAATCAATTGCAAGTTTTTTGATTTGACCCAGATTCAAAAGATTCTATTTGGTTAATCTTGATTTCTGCATAAGGTGAGTAAGTGATTATTCTATTTATAAAACCATGAGAAATCATAGAGCTATAAATTATTGATAATGAATAAGAAAAACCTTTTACTGAGTTTGTTTTTTTTCAGTTTTGTTGGCTATTTCAGCCTTCATGCAAACCCTGAAGTCACAATAGAGACTTTCCTTGCTGAATCTCCTCCAACACGTTCTGATAGTATCCCTTCTGCTCATCTTGAAAAAGAAGAAGATGCTTACTTAGAAGGGTATATCCAAGCCCTTGTCAATGCCCATTATTACGAATTTGACATTTTGGTTTATGTTGAAAACAAAGATGTTTACCTCTACAACCTTCCTAAAAATGCATTGATCAAAAGTAGTATTATCCGTTTTGTAGCCGATTTGCCCGAAGTCAAATCAGTTACAGAAGTTGATAAACTGCCTGAAACAAGATTAGAAGTACTTGAAGAAAGAGAGGGACGCCCCCAAATTACCGGAATTTGGTTTCCCCAATCAACTGTTCTTTACGCTCCAATGATTGGGAATCCTCGAGAAACTCTTTATTCGGCTGCCTATCATATTGGGGACAATGTAATGGGAAAAAAATCAATTGCAGTATCACTTGGAGATAATTTTCCGATTTATCGTTGGAGAAATGTTTTTTATTGGCAAGGAGCTCTTCAAATCGATATTCAAGCCGGAGTGTGGTCTGTTTTTAGGATGGGAGTCCACTATCATGGAGAGATGTCAGAACTTATGAATACCGATTATTTACTTGGAATTCCTTTGAGTTATGCATTTGACAAATGGGCTTTTCGCTTTCGAGTGTATCATGTTTCTTGCCATTTAGGAGATGAATGTTTAGTGCATCATCCCGAAACCCATCGGGTCAACCCCTCAATGGAAGCCATTGATTTTTTTGTTGCCTATCAAGCAACAAAAACCCTTCGTTTTTACATCGGACCAGGGTGGGTTTTTCATAGTGATAAAACCTATCCCATTGATCCTTTTTATATCGAATATGGAGGCGAACTTCGTTTCTTGGGTTATAAAAGCTTTTATCACAAACTTTATGGCACCTTTTTTGTTGCTCTTTATATGCGTAACTGGCAAGTGAACCACTGGCGCTTTGATGGCACTTATTTGCTTGGTTATGAATGGAGTAAACTTCAAGGAGTTGGACGTAAAATGCGTCTTTTTGCGACCTACCATCATGGCTATAGCGAAGGCCAATTTTTTAAAGATTCTACTTCTTATAGTGGCTTTGGATTTTCTTGGGGGTTCTAATTTTAAAAGGATTTTTTCATTGCTCGCTTTTTAGGAATTCTTCTATCTATGAGTTCTTCAATTTTTGGGATAAGTATACGAGTGATATCACACCCTTTTTTATAAATAGCTTCTTTTTTAGAATCATCAAATAATCCTATTGCGTTAAAGTTCATTTTTATTACGAAATCTGCTTCTTTAGTTGCTTCTTTTGCAAGATGATAGTAACACACCTCTAGGCTACGCATGGCAATATCAATGAGATGAGTAGGTTCACAAGGCTCTATTTGGCAGGAAAGATCTACTGCAATGGTGATGTAGGGACGATACTTTTTAGCAACACTCACAGGAATAGGATTTGCCACACCTCCATCAACAAGAGAGTATTCTCCCATGATCACAGGCTTAAAGATTCCGGGAACAGAAACCGATGCTTTCACCGATTCAATGAGGTTTTTTTCTTGGCTAAGTTCAATGAGTTGACCTGTTTTCAGATCGGTTGCAACAACAATCAGAGGAACTTGAAGAGAATTAAAAGAAGCATTTGAGAGATTCTCAGTGAGAAACTTTTGGATCAAGTCTCCTTTGACAAATCCTAAAAGAGAAGAGAAAAAAGAATAATCAAGAAAATCAGAGCTACCTAAAGCTAAAAAAATGGATTCTAATTTTTCGATATTTGGATCATTGGCATAGAGAGCGCCTACAAGAGCGCCTACGCTGCATCCAACAATAAGATCAGGACGGATGCCTGCCATTTCTAATTCTCTCAAGACTCCAAGATGTGCAGCTCCTTTGGCTCCTCCCCCTCCCAATACAAGAGCAATTTTTGGTCTTTCTTCAAGGAAAACGGGAGAATCATTTTGCGTGCAATAAAGAAATAGAGGGAACAAAAGAAAAAAAAATCTTAAAAAAGAAAACTGATTCAATGGAACTACCTTCTTCACTTTTTCAAAAAGTTTTTCATATTCTTGATTAAAAATCAACTGAAATTTAAAACTTATAAGAAAGAGAATGCTTTGAACTGCAAAATCATCGTCTATATAACCCCAAATTGGTAGCAATTTGGGGTTTAAGCAAACGAAATGGAGATTTTTAGCAAAAAAGATCCTTTCAATCGGCTCAAATGAGTGATGTAGGGATCTCTTTTTATATCCCTGGATTGCCACCTATTTCGCATTATCAAACACCGAGATAAGGTGAATCCACTTTAGCAAAGGGGGAAAACGAAATAGACATGCTTATTCTAAAAGATGGATAATTTGCTCACTTAACTTTTATTAAGCGTTTGATGAACATGCCCAAGAACAATTGACATCCTCCTCTCCGTAAACAAAGAGGATTCCCTAGTGCTTTAACAGCACTTTGGAGAGTTAAGCATGCATCGCTGCTTCCTACTAGTTCCTGCTT
>JANQJX010000241.1 GCA_028281425.1 Simkania sp. | reverse complement strand
CGTTGCGATGTTCCCTTGAGTTTCTTGATTACCTCTTGGAGTTGATTTCGCTCGTCTTTTGAAAGACGTACAATATATTTCTTCTGCGTCATAGCTACACTCGCAACTCTAAATCTTATTCATGACAGAGCACTAGATTATCTTTTAGAAAATTGGAACCGTTTCCGAGCTCCAGCAAGCCCATATTTTTTGCGCTCTCGTTTACGTGGATCTCTTGTCAAATAGCCACAAGCTTTGAGAACCTGTCTTCTTTCTTCATCCTCTTTCACAAGAGCTCTTGCTAAACCAAGACGGGCAGCAATCATTTGCCCCTCTATTCCCCCTCCTTTAGCACGGATAATGAGGTCATAATCTCTTTCAAGATTGAATTTTTCTAAAGGAGAAAGCACCGCTTTTTGTTGAAGTTCAGATAAAAAATAATTCTTAAATTTTCGCCCATTGATATCGATTTTACCCGTTCCTTTTCTTAACCTCACAGTTGCAACAGCCGTTTTTCTTCGTCCAACACCTACACATTCTTTTTCTTTCATGATCAGCATCCTTCCAATTAAGGTTAAATATTTATAGAAATAGGCTTTTGAGCCTGCATATGATGCGTTTCTCCTTCAAAGATGCGCAGTTTCTTGAGTTGTGCTCTTGCAAGTTTTGTTTTGGGCATCATCCCTTTGACAGCAAGGCGTAAGATGTCACAAGGTTTTTTTTCCATCATTCTCCTATAAGAGGTCTTTCTCCCCCCTCCAATATGGCCTGTATAGTGATGATAACTCTTTTGAGCCTCTTTATTGCCTGTCACTTTGACCTTTTTTGCATTGATGATAATCACCCCATCTCCTGAATCAACATGAGGAGTAAAAGTGGTTTTGTGCTTACCACGCAAAATTTTTGCAATCTCTGAGGCTAGTCTACCTAGAATTTTTCCATTTGCGTTCATAAGGACCCACCCCTGCAGAGCAAGGCCCTCTTCTTTCGTTAAAAAAGCTGTCTCTTCTCTTTTTTCTTTAGGCATCTACTCACTTCCTGAAAGTCAATTGCGACTATTTAAATGCAAAATATACTCTTTTTAATTTTTTTTGCCAAGAGGCATTTTTTATAAGACTCCTCTCTAAATAAATTTTTGATTTGATATCACCTCAAGTTGCTCCCAATTCGCGCCATCGACTTGTAGAAATGATGTAGATAGGAGATGAGCAACGAGCAAAGATGTGGGCACCTTAGCGAAAGGGTGTTCACCTTAATGCTTCTTGGCATGATAACACCCCACTACTAGAAATCCTTCAAGCATCACAATCATGTGAACCTTATGCTCCAAAAAAGATTGCCTATTTATGCTGCGCTATAGAGAAAATTGGGAGTAATTTAGGTTATAAGAGGCTTGACTTAAACTGGAAAATCATCATCTAAAGGATCTTTTCTCTGCAACTTGGACCTGCCTTGAACTGGAGAATTATCGTCTAGATGATCTTTTCTCCTTAGGCTTTAGATAAGTCGCATCTCCTTTTGCTCTCAAGAGTATGTGAATTTGCGACTTTCATAATTTTCGAAAAAAATCTCAATGAACTCGAAAAATCGCCTGCCTGTTTTTTCGAAAGAAAGAGCACGCGAAATGGGAACCCAAAAGCAAGTTTAAGCAAACATTTATGGAAAAGATTATGAAGATGGGTTATATTCACCTCTCAAAAACTGAAGTTCATGAGGCTTTAGATTTGCAAATTGACACTCTTGTAAATGTCGGAATGAAAGAAAAAAATATTTATAAAGATGTGATGTCCGGCAAGAGAAATGACGATTCTGGGTTAAAGCCCTTTGCATAAGAGGGATTCACTAAAATCTCGACAAAATAAAGGAGCCAATTTTTCTGCAGAGGAGGCATGCGAAATAGGGGCTAGTTCATTTATCTCAGGCTAATATGAAAGAAGAAAAGACAAAGAGCAAGAAGACCTCAAAGCTAAAAAAACATGACAAAAGAGTGAAAAAATGGGTGGGTTGGCTATGTCTTGCTCCTTTGTTATCCATAGCAGCATTTTTTATAACAGAGATTGCCAAAATCAGTTGCCTTATGATGCTCCTCTTGAGTCAAACACCTAAAGAATGTCCAATCTCACCACAATTAGTCAAAAGCATTGACGCTTGTTTATCCAAACCATTTCACTACATTGCTCAAGGGTCAACATCTCAAGTGTTTTCTTCTCAAGATGAATCAATTGTTATCAAAATTCCCTTGAAAAAAAAATCTACCTCTAAATATAGCGGTTACTTCCCATTTATCGGTCCCCTTTCCTCTTATCGCAAAAGGCTTAAAGAAAAACTCAAATTTGCTAAAGCTTGTGTAAATACTTATGCACTTGTTCGAGATGAATCTGCAATTTTATATTATCACTTTTCCGGAAAATCTCGCATAAAGGGAATGGTGAAATTAGGAAACAAAGAGTTCGATTTAAGTCAGGAAGATTATTTTATTCAAAAAAAAGCAATCGTTGCCGAAGATTACTTAAAAAACCTCATCAACTCCAATCAATTAGACCAAGCTTGTGCTTCTATCTCTGATCTATTGAATTTTGCTATTTCTTTTTGTCAACAAGGGATTCTTATGGTTGACCTTCAATTTACAAGCAACTTTGGGTTTATTGATGGCCTGCCGGTTAGAATTGATATCGAACATATTTGTATTCAAGAGTCCTGGAAAAAAAACTACAAGCCTCATCTGTTGGAGCAACTGAAAGATTTCGAAAGATGGCTTAAAGACAACGCTCCGATGAGTGTATTTTTACATTTTGAACGTGAAATGAAAAAAAGAGAATTGAAATTGTAAGCACAAGCAGGAATCATCATTCATTTTATATAGGTAATTTTTATGACAATAAATTTATTAACAAACAATGCCAATAAAACAGTTGCATCCGCAATAAAAAATCCCTCTTATCAGCTTTTAAAAGGACGTCAAATCGAATACCACTCCTCCTTTTTTCATTCAACGCTATCCAAAATCTTTACTGTTGCTCTTATGATCTTCACAATGCAAATGTCACGAACTCACTCCATGCCCCTTTACCCTTTTGAATGTCAAACTTCTTCAGAAGTTTGCACCGCTTTAGATATCAATATGCCTCAAATCACAAAGATTCGATTTGAAAAATATGTTGCAGGGTTCCCTAGATCCGAAAATTGGATCGTTGCCACTCAACGAAAAGAGACCTTTTCTTGTAAAATCACACCTCCTCACCTTAAAGAATTTAAAACATGTGAAGAAAATGGGAAATATTTACGAACTTTGGTTCTAAATACCCCCGCATATAGAGATCAAGTGTTTTCTTCAGAGACTCCCCCCCAAGGGTTCACTATGTCCGTTGATGGTTCCTATGTGAATCTCAACGTAAATCCCCTTATAAGAAAGAATTATGAAAAAGCATTAAAGATTGCAGAAAACAAGATCTTAGATCCCAATTTCATCAATCTTGACCCTCAAGCTATTGAAAAAATCCTAAAAACAATGAATGAAGTTCTCCTTGAAGGGTTTCCTATTGAAGGTGGAGTTTATCGAAAAGATCTTGCTTTCATTCAACCTGAAGACCAAGCAGGAAATATCATCCCTTTTGTTCAAAAAAAATATGGAAAAAAAGGGTTGAAAATCTTTAACTCTGCATTCAATAAAATTGCTTCCACAAAGAGCCTAGAGACCCTCACTCCAAAAGAGAAAAAACTCTGGGATGTCATTTTTTATACATCTCCTCCTCCTGAAAAAATTCCTGGTCTTATGGAAACTTTTATAAAAGCCTACCATCAAAAGCTCCACAATCCTGATATCAATCCTATTGATTTTGCAGCTTGGATCCACATGCAAATTGTAAATATCCATCCTTTTGAGGATGGCAACGGAAGACTCGCTCGTATTTTGATGAATGCAGCGCTTAAAAAGGGGGGCAAAAAATCTGTTGTTGTTCTTGATGATAAAAAGTATACACAAGCTATAAAAGAAGAGCAGCGAGACAAAAAACCAAAAGCTTTTGCAAACTACCTTAGGACTCTCTGTCAAATGAATCTTCCTTTTTCTAGCATCAAGAAATTTCCAGGACCCATCTAATTTTGAAGGCTCCTTACACCCCATCATGAACTATTTAATCTTTGACTCACCTTTTCCAGCTTGAAAGTTAACCCCTTTCTTGCTTAAAATGAAAAATCTTTCCTTAAATTTTCAAAAAAATGTATTAGAGATCTCAAATGATGCGAAAAAAAGAAGTTAAAACATTTTATATCCGCACTTACGGATGCCAAATGAATGAGCTCGACTCAGAGATTATGGTAGGTCAGCTTGAAAAAAAGGGGCTTAAAAGGGTTTATGATGAAAAAAAGGGAGATCTTCTTATTTTCAATACCTGCTCTATCCGAGATTTAGCCGAAAGAAAAGTGATGGGGAAAATTGGACAGCTTTCCCGGGTCCAGAAAGAGCGCCCTATTATTGGAGTCACAGGATGCATGTCAATGGCAAAAAAAGACTCTTTATTTCGCAAATTGCCCCATATCGATTTTGTGATCGGAACAAACAACATCACCGATCTATCTTCTGTTGTCGATGAAGTGATCGAAACGGGAGAAAAACGGATTAAAACCGAAGATATCTTTGAAGAAAATCTCGACTATCTTATTGCTAAAAGAGATGATCGAGTGAAAGCTTATGTCTCAATTATTCGAGGATGTGACAAGTTTTGCACCTACTGTGTTGTCCCTTATACTCGAGGGAAAGAGGTTTCACGTCCACTAGAAGAAATTGAAAAAGAATGTCGAAGACTTTCTGATCAAGGATATAAAGAGATCACCTTACTTGGCCAAAATGTGAATAGTTATGGTAAAGACCATCCCGAATGGAATCTTCTTTTTCATGATCTTTTATACCGACTCGACAAAATCAATGGTCTCGAGCGGATCCGTTTTATGACAAGCCATCCCATCGATATCACTCTCTTTTTAATGCAAGCAATAAGAGATCTTCCCTCTCTTTGTGAATTTGTCCATTTTCCCATTCAATCGGGATCCAATCGAATTTTACGTAAAATGCATCGGATCTATACAAAAGAGGACTATCTTAAAAAAGTCTCTCTTCTCAAAGAACATGTCCCCAAAGTCAGTCTTGGCACTGATATGATCGTTGGATTTCCCACCGAAACAGATGAAGACTTTGAAGAAACATGCAACGTCTTTAAAGAGGTCCGTTATTCAACTGCTTTTCTCTACACATTTAGCCCACGCAAAGGGACTCCTGCTATGCGCTTTAGAGACGATATTCCAAATGAGGTAAAAGAGGAGCGTTTGCACCACTTAATGAAAATTTATCATGAGATCTGCAAAGAAGAAAGGCAAGAGATGCTTGGAAAGGAAGTGGAAGTCCTTGTCGATAAATGGAATAAAGATGGACAACAACTACAAGGAAGAACACGCTGTTGGAAAAAAGTGATCTTTAAAGGCGGAGAGCAAGAGATCGGCACCTTGCAAAAGATTAAAATCCATAGCTTTAACCACCAAACCTTAATTGGAAATATGCTCAACAACACTTGACATCCTCCTCTCCGTAAACGAAGAGGATTCCCTAGTGCTTGAACAGCACTTTGGAGAGTTAAGCATGCATCGCTGCTTCCTACTAGTTCCTGCTT
>JANQJX010000180.1 GCA_028281425.1 Simkania sp. | reverse complement strand
AATTCCCACAAAAATCCCAATCGATTTTGTAGTGTCTTTGGAAAGTGGAACGTTCATTTTTAGTGACTTAAGTTAAATTTTGCGAAAGTTGGGCTAGTAGTTTTTCTTGAGTCATTTTTTTTCCTTTGATCAGAAAAAAAAATACCCCTTTCAAAAAAATCTTTCAACGCTCTTTTGCGTAAGGTGAGTGATTAATGTAATAGATTTATTAAAAAAGCGGGCAATAGAAGCAAAAAAGATGTAGAAAATGCAAAAGAAGGTTCTGAGGATTATAGCAAGAGAGAGTTAGTAGCTTTTTGTTCTACTATAGACTCTGAGTTTTTCGCGATGTTGAAAGGCATGAATTGAAAAAGGAAGTTTGTAAAATTTGTTGAAGTTTCTCCCAATCAAAAGTTCTGAATGCGTCTCTCTACCTCCATAAGGTGAGTCACTCATTTGAACCGACTGAAATGACCTTTTTTTGCTATGTTCAAATCAGTTGATATGCAAAAATCTCAAGGTTTGCCTCTTTTTATTAAGCTTTTCAAAGGAAAGAAGATCTAATGGCTTGATTTCTTTATCAAGTAAAAGATTAGATTTTCTTTTTGTTTCTTTTTCTTGAATCCCAAAGAAGCTATAAAGACAAAGGATAAGATAAAAAGACCCAACGATTCCACTTGTAATAAGAGGAATTGTCCCTGCTGAAAAAACCACCCCTAAAACAATTGCAGTTATCATCATAAAGTTTATCAAAGTAGAAATTAAATGATCTTTAAACGTAGAATCTCCCTTGTTATGAGCGTCGATGAGTTCTTTAATATCTATACTAAGCATAGATAAAGAGAGGGCTACCCAAAGGATGCCAACTACAAGAGCAGGTATACCCATTGTGACAAAGCACGAAACAATACATAAAACCACAAGTGTCGCTCCAAGTAGACACATCCATGCATTTTGCATCATTAGAGGAATAAGGCCTTTACTATAAACCTCATCTATTAAGGAATCAATCTCTTGAATGGCTTGATCTCGATCTGTCTCTTTTAAAAGACGCTCTTTAAGTGCTTTACCTGGGATTTTGTTGTAAACCTCTTTAAAAATAGATTTGACCCCTTTTTCTCCTATCTTGAATTCAAGCTCCGCTTTCTTTCGAAGTCTTTCACGCCTAAAAGCCATTTTTAGTTTTGCTTGGATCTCCTCCTTATTGCCTGCTTTATCTTGAATAAAACCTTCAATAAATTGAGTATCACTTGATGAAATATCATCTCCTTCTTGGACATCATCGCATAGAGCTTCATGATCACTTTTGGATAAGGTCTTATTTGCAATTTTTTCTCTTTCCTTATCTGTTAAATCGAGCTGCTTTATTAAAAAATCAAGACGGTATTTTGCTCTTTCTTGTTTCGAAAAATCATCACTCATATGAAGACAATTTTTAAATTCTCTATAAAAACTTACCTGTTTTTTTAACCCAATAGCCGATGGTACTACCATCAAAACCCCTGAAATGGCAGACAATATATTGCCCCCTTTTCCTAAAATAGCTGCTGCTCGAACTGCTGTTTTTGAACCTGTTTGAGTAGCAACAAGAGAAAAAGTACGACAAGGAAGCATGACGATTCCATTTAATCCCACTATCACACCTCGAGCTATCTTGGTCTGCCCTAAAAACTTTCCCCAACATAAATTTGTTTTTTGTGCACTCTTATATTGGGCATACCCTTGAGAAAATAACATATAGCCCGTTAAAAGGTTTAATCCTGAAACAAAATTGAGTCCCTGATTTGCATTTGGAACCTCCTGATTTAAAATCGTAGAAACCAATTGATTCACAGAAGAGTAAACCCCTGTAATATCTTGAGCCATATAAGCCCTTGTAAGAAGTCTATTATCTTCACAAAGAAAAGAAGAGTTTTTTTGATTTTGGTAAATTCGATTGACTGTATCCGAGTTCTTTTGCTTGGAACAGATCTTTTGGAATGCCGGATTGAGATAGCCTTTTGATAAAAAGAAACCTTTTTTTCTCTCATCATTTAAATAATGATTTGCTTGCTTAGAAGTGTTAAATGGATTTAAATACTTAAAAATATCTAAACCCTTATGGAAAATCTTACATACAAAAGATTTTCCATAGGACATCCAGTCCTTTTGACAATCTTGATTTATAGAATTGATTAATGGTGCTGTCATATTTTTTTCCTACTTTTTTCTTCAATCTTACAAAATTTTGTGAGATCAATAAAAAGCTGCTTACCTTAAACTTCAGTTTTAAATGAATAAGGAAGGTTGGAAGCTTACCCATGCGGCAATTTCTGAAGCCTCGAAAAATAGTCTTTATATCTTCTCGAAAGAGATTATTTTTTTTAAAATAAATTTTATTTAATTAAATACAATTAGTCTATAAAAATAAAATTAACTTAAATCATTATATTAAATATAATGATTTAAGTTAATCATAAGAAAAAATTTAAGCTAGGGTTTGACTAAGAGCAATAAGAATATCTCGAAGGACCTCTAAAGGGGGAAGGCTTGCATCAAAACGGACAATTTTTTCTTTGGGATAATGAGATAAAATCGGATAGGTCTCTTTTTCATAAACATCTAATCTTTTTTTTAAAACTTTCTCATCCCGATCATCAAGGCGTTTTTCAATAACAGCCCGCCTTTTTAGCCTTTGGATTAAAATGTTTGAAGATCCCGTTTCTAGTAAAATAATTTTTTTAATCGTCAAATAACTTTCTAAAATTTCAGCTTGCCTCATAGTCCTTGGAATCCCATCTAGCAAGAGAAACTGTTCACTTGGAAAATAACGATTCGTTGCAATAAGCCCCATCACAAAATGATGCCAAATCTCAATTGTGATCTCATCTGGAACAAGCTTTCCTTGATCCGCATATTTATGGTAGAGCTTTCCAGAAGGAGACGTTATCGATAACCCTCGGAAAACATCGCCTGATGAAAGATGATAATGATTCCCAGCACTACTTAAAAACTTACCTTGCGTTCCTTTTCCTGATCCAGGAGGCCCAAAAATTAAAATAGCGCGAAATTTTTCATGCATCTACACTGGTCCTTAATTGTCCTTCTTATTAAAAAGTAGAAATAGTTTAATAACTCTGAGACTGCCCACAACCACAAGAGCTCTTGACATTTGGATTGCTAACTTTAAATCCAGATCCATTGAGTCCATCTAAATAGTCAATCTCTGAACCCAAAAGACGGGAAAGCATCTTATGATTGACATGAATATCAATTCCATAGCTCGAAAAAACGACATCATTTTCCTTTGGTTTTTCCGAAAAATCAAGAAGGTATTCATAACCCCCACATCCCCCTGGCTTATCAGCGAAACGAAGACCCCACCCCTTTTTTCCTTTTTTTTCTAAGATCTCTTTAAATTTCTTTGCTGCCCGCTTTGTCATGCAAATCGTTTGAGGATCAATTTCTTTCTCCACAATTTCATTTAAATGCTGAATAAGCTCATTGATAGTCGCTTCATTCATTCCATGTCCAAGCATTCCTGCTTCTAGGGTTTCCCAAGTAGCTGCCTGACAGCCTACACACTGAAGACCTACATTTGCCATTTCTTGAGAGAGTCTTTGAGCTTTTTCAGGAAAAGAAGCAAAAATATCCTCGATTGTCATTTCCCGGTGAATCTTAATCTTCTCTTTTTTGGTCATCTTATATCTTTCGTTTAATATTTAATCTTGACATTTCCATTTTTGATCTGACATTGACACGCTAGACGCTCTCGATCTTTTTCTCCAAGGAAATCGAGTTCTTCTTGAGTAAATTCGGATAAATTATCCATTCCTTCTTCAATCTCAATCACACAAGTTCCACAAACCCCTTCTTCACAGGCGAAGGGAATTCCTATTTCTTCACATTGAGACTTGATCGGATGATTCTCTTCAATTTCAACCTCTTCATCATCATTAAAGATCAGCTTTCCCATAATGTCTACCTCAAATACAAATCTGATTCGATTAAAGCTGAAAATAGAGAAAAAAGCAAGTAGAGGAGTCATCAAAATCTACAATTTTTTAATCGAAGTCCCATTTTTTTGTTTAGGGAATTTGAATAGACTCTTGAGAGTCGGGGGAGATGCGACTTATCTCAAACCTAAGGAGAAAAGATCCTTTAGCAATTTCGCATTTTTCAGAAAAACTCAAGTGTCATGGCATCAAAAGGTAGCGTCCCTTGAAAAATAGGGGTTTTTCCCTTTGGAAACCCAAGAGGTAGGATATTTTTTTCGGTAGAGAGGAGATAGCAATTTTTCCACTGCTTCTGGAAAAAGGGAGTCAAATTGTTTTTGTTGGTGCCAAAAAATTCTCGAATGGATCGTTTAGACCTTCTTCCCTTTGAATTTCTTAAGATACATTCGGAAAACAGGGCATGCGGATTTTGCTTAGGCTCGCATAAAAATGTGGGTTAAGCATAAAACTCTTTGGAATCAAAATTTTGCTCACTTCCTTTTAAAAGCTCTTCTGCTGCCATTTTAAGCGTTTCAATGCCTTTTGTAAACCCCACCTTAATCAATAAATGATTAAGAAAAGTAAGCTCTTGTTCAAGCATATCAATCTGGCTTTCTTGTCTGGCCACTAAACGCAGGATATCTTCTCTATCAACAGAATAGTTCATATGATTCTCTCCTTAGAAACACTAAATTAATATTATTATATGGTTTTATTATAATAGAGAAAAATTTATATATCAATATAAATAATTTTAAAATAAAAATTATTAATAAAAGTTGTCGTATTTTAATAAAAATAGGGCTATAATATTAAGCAATTAATTTAATAACAAATTTTCAAGGAAAAATTATATGACCATCCCCAAAATATCATCACCGGAGGTCATCACTCAATCTTTTGCGTCTGAGATTTCAAAAAATTTTATTGCCACAAATTGCGACCAATTTGGGGTAATAAGCATTGCTAATAGAGATCTCTTTTGGAAGATTTGCAGAAATAGATGTTCCAATTAAAAGCCCACCTCATGCAAAACAATCATATGCTTTGTGTTTAATCCTAATCCGGTCTTGCTTAAATCATAGAAAGGTCCCAAATAGGAATCAAAAGGAGGATGAAAATAATGAGAATCACATGATTTCCTAACTTTATCAAGAAAATGAATTTGTATCTATTTGAGATATTTATCGTTGCGCTTACATTAACGCGAGTTGCGGATGAACCAAGGGAATTTTTTAAAGATAAGCAATTGAAAATGAACCTCCGTGGGAGTAGGCTTTTAGCCTTAAAAAAACAAAGAGGTTCAAAAATGGACGAGTTGTATTTGATCAAACTATTTTGCCACATTGATGATTTTTGGAAGAA
>JANQJX010000168.1 GCA_028281425.1 Simkania sp. | reverse complement strand
TTCATCCCAAATAAGAAGCGTTTCCTCTCTTGAGGAAAACTAAAATCTATGCTAACCTTTGGTTTTATATTGAGAGAACCGAAGGCAGAAACAATGACAAAGAAATGTCAAGTAAGAGGAAAACGCCCACGAAGAGGAAAACGCTATTCTATCCGAGGCATTGCAAAAAAGAAAAAGGGAATCGGACTCAATGTCACGGGAACAGTTAAACGTCGTTTCCTTCCCAATCTTTTTAAAAAAAGATTTTGGTTTTCTGAAGAGAACCGATTGATTACCCTTCGCCTTTCAGCAAGTGCGATCCGTGATATAGATAAAAAAGGCCTAGCAGCAATCATTAAACAATTGCGTGCTCGAGGAGAAAAAATTTAAGCAGAAAATCCCTTTTTCTTTAGCTTTTGTTTCTCTTCTTTTTCTCTTTTCTTCTCTTCTTATTATTTACGCGCTCCATGTACGGTTGCCCTCAAGTAAAGTCCCTATTTGTCTTTATTCGACTCATCAAAAAGAAGACCTACGCTTAGTGATTCTTAGGGCCATTCAAAAAGCAAAAAAATCCATTCATATTCACACTTACTGCTTGAGTGATCCAAATATTTTAACCCATCTTTTTCGTAAGGCCAAAAAAGGGGTCGAGGTGCATATGACTTATGATAAAAAAGGAAGCCCTTCTCTTGATCGCTTTCCCTTTTTCCATTTGCACCCAAAAAAAGAAAAAGGGCTGATGCATGCAAAATGGTTAGTCGTGGATGAAAAACTTATCTTACTTGGAACAGCAAATTTGACTTCTTCTTCTTTAATGATGCATGACAATTTTCTCATGGGGTTTTATGATGCCAAATTTGCACGAGCTCTTATCGAAAATCAACCTTTTTATCAAAGTCAAATCAATCATCAAACAATACGCTTTTTTCTCCTTCCAAATCAAGAAGGGCTTGACACTCTTCTAGAAACCTTACGTCAAGCAAAAAAAAATGTGAGAATTGCTCTCTTCACTTTAACCCATCCCCTCCTTGTCGATCAACTCATTGCCCTTCACAAAAAAGGGATCGAAATTTTCTTATCGATCGATCAAAATTGTGCAAGAGGATCTTCAAAGGATATCCTTGAAAGACTTCAAAAAAATCATCTCTTTGTCAGAAAAAGTCAGGGATTAAAACTTTTCCACCATAAATGGGCTATCATCGATCAATCCACTTTCATCCTTGGTTCGGCCAACTGGACTCTTGCTGCTTTTGAGAAAAATAAAGATTTTATTCTTTTCCTTTCTCCTCTTACAAAAAAACAACAAAAATATCTCTATCAATCGATTCAAATCATCAAAAAAGAGACACTTTCAACGCGAGTTTAATGCTTCAAAGTCTCTTTTCGAAAGAGAGGGCATGCAAAATGCAGTTCAAGGCAGGACCGTTAAACTCCAAGTTGCTACCACTTCGCACTATCGGCTTTCGAAGCTAAACCGAAACATTTTCAAAGCTTTAACGTCTGCCGTCGAGTCTGGTGTCATCAAAAATTCAAATGGAAATTCTTTAAGCGTCACAATCATGTGAACCTTACGCTTCAAAAAAACAGCTCTTTTTTGATGCCGTATCCCCATGAAACTTTTTGCTGTGAAAAAGCCGGCATCGAAAAATCTTGTGATTTTGACAGGCGGCCAAAGGGAAACTATCGATGATAAAACGTTGACTATGTTTCATTTGGAAAGGGTTTTTACAGATTGCAAACATGACTTGC
>JANQJX010000129.1 GCA_028281425.1 Simkania sp. | reverse complement strand
TGCCCTTGCTTTAAAAGGACATCATGTCGAAGTCATCCTCCCTTTTTATGATATCATTGATCGAAAACATTTATGTTCCCTACAACTTGAAAAAGAGAGATTGATGTCTTATAAAGAAATGGGGAGGTGTGCGAATCGAGTTTACTCAACTCTACTCAATAACAAAGTCAAAGTACTGCTCATTGACCCTACTGACGAAAAGGATTATTTCAGTCAGAAAACGATCTATGGAGCAGAAAATGATATTGAACGTTTCACCTATTTTTGTCGTACCTCTCTTGAATATCTTCTCAGTAAAAATATTTTTATCGATGTTTTGCATCTTCATGATTGGCTAACTGGACTATGCGCCCCCCTGTATCGAGAACTCTTCCAATGCCAAGGATTACAAATCAGAAAAATCGTTACAACGATCCATAATATGAGATATCAAGGAATCTGCAAACCAAATAAACTCAGTCAAATTGGCCTTTGTCCTAAATCTTTGATCACAAAAAATAAATTTCAAGATCACAAAAAATTTGACCACATCAATATCTTAAAAGCAGCTTTAATTTATTCAGATGCTTTAACAACCGTCTCTCCTTCTTATGCCAAAGAAATCCAAGGAGAAAAAGGTTTCGGCCTTGGTCCTGTGCTTATTGAAAAACAAACAAAGCTAAGAGGAATTCTAAACGGAATTGATACCGATTACTGGAATCCGCAAACAGACCCCTTTCTTCCATTCCACTATTCTTCTTCTCTTGAGTCTCTTATTGCAGCGAAAAAAAAGAATCAACAATCTCTTTTCAACTCTCTTAAAATTTCATATGATCAAACGCCCCTTTTTGTTGTCATTACCCGCCTTGTCAAGCAAAAAGGACCTCAGCTTATCGAAGAAGGAATCAAATATATCCTTAAAAAAGGGGGAAAAGTTATCTTACTTGGAACTTTTCATGAGCCCGAAGTGAAAAGGCAGTTTCAAAACCTTAAACAACACTACAAAAACAACCCCCATATTTACTTCCATTTTTCCTTCGATGAAAAACTCTCCCATCTTATCTTTGCTAGTGCTGACTTTATTTTAATTCCCTCGCTATTTGAACCCTGTGGACTCACTCAAATGATCGCGCTTAGATATGGCACACTTCCTATTGTGCATAAAGTAGGAGGGCTTAAAGATACGATTTTTGACATTGACGATATCAACGAACCTTCTCAAAAAAAAAATGGATATACCTTTGATTCTCCCTCAAAGGAAAGTTTAATATCTACAATAGATAGAGCCTTGAATCATTTTTCTATGCAAGATCAAAAAAAGCGACGTACTATGCTTGAAAACAGCTCAAAACTAGACTGGAGTTGGGAAACATCTTCACTTGCTTATCTCAAACTTTACCATGAAGCTTGAAACAAATGTTTTTTCCTAGGGGTTATCTGAAAAAAGGGATGCAGAATGTTTTCGGAAACGCCAAGAAATTCCCCAGGAGAAGTTGACAACTTATCCCTTCAGAAATTTCTTGGCATTTCCCAAAAACAATGATGCCTCTCTCTTTGAAAGGGGTGTTAGAGAAACAGGGGGTTAAAAGTTTAAAACATTACTCTCGGATCATCCAGAGGCAAACTTTTGAAAAGATAACGTGAATCTGGGTCCAAACAAATTATTTTTATCGTCTTAGGAAGATCTGGAGTTAAGTCACAGTGATTAGACATATGACATCTTTGAAAATAAACCGTTTTTACTGAAGAAGGGATTGTTTTCAAATCAAATTTGGTAGCTACATCTCCTTCAAAACAAAGGGTCTCTACGTTACGAGAAAGTTGACTTAGATCGATTTTTTCTCCGTTTGAGTCACATGATATGAGAGTAAGTGTGCTTATCGAAGAAGAGAGTTTGTTTAGTTGCATTTCCCTTATATTTCCTTGAATAAAAAGAGTTCTTACGCTCTTAGGGAGTTCCTTCAGGTTCATTCCATTCATACTCCCTTCAATAGAAACATCTGTTATATTATTAGGGAGTTGTCTTAGGTCAAGCTTAGAACATGTGTTAAAAAAAACCCATGATACTAACTTAGGGATTCTCCACAGGTCAATCTTAGAACATCTGTTAAAATAAAAACGCCTACTTTGATTAGGGACTTGACTTAGATCAACTTCAGAACATTTGGTAAAAGAAAGATGTTCTACTGCATCATGAGGAATTCGACTCAGGTCCAATCCTTGAGTTTTTCCTTTAAAAGAAAGGAATTTCACTGTCGCACGAATTTGGCTTAGGTCTATTCCAGGACATCCCTCAAAATAAAGGTGTGTCACTGTCTTAGGAATTTGGCTTAGGTCCATTCCAAAACATTGCTTAAAACAAAAAGATTTCACATGGGAAGGGATTTTACTTAAGTCAACTTTCGTTAAATCATATCCTTCCAAGCTCCAGACTTGAGAATCCTTCATCCCGAATGCTTGCATATGGTCACAAATTCCTCCAGATATTTCTTTAGGAATAAATGAGATCAATTCATTATTAACAACATGTAAAGGGATGAAAGTTCCATTGATCCTAAAAATCAAATCCCTAAGCCATTTTGAAATAACTTGATATTTAATATTATCTTCCTTACCAATTAATTTAGACACTCTTATTTTTTTGTCTTCTTTTTTTAATTTTTGGCAATTATATTGAGCCAAATTCGGAAAATTTATAGATTGAGATCCTGGCATTTTAGTTTTTTTTTGCTTAAGTACAGGCATTTTACATTGCAAAAAAGGTAGACTCATCGTGTTTGTTAAAAAATTAATAAAATTCATTATTTAATTCCTTATTGTTTTGCGAAGATTTTATTTTACTAAAAAATAGAAAATGTTAATATAAAAACAATTGGTTTTAACATAATCACACATTTTTTTATACTTTAAAAAATAAAGGAAATACTTTGAACTAAAGTTTTTTAACTTGAGAAAGTCGTAAATCTTTTGTTCTTAAGAGACTGTGAATTTGCACCTTTCACAATTTTTGAAAAAAATCTCAAGGGATCCGAACAATTTTTCAGTTCAAGACAGCCCCATGTTGTGGCTTGTTTGTGATGAGAGCAGAAATTGTGAGGAACCTATTTGGTTCATCTTTGTTTTACGTTCCAAAGTTATTTTTCTTTTTTCAAATAAAAAAAATTATCTCAAATTATCTAATTTCGCATAGGTCTAGTTTAAATCTTTTAAAAAAACCATCAGGTGAAATTAGAGTACAATGAGGGGGTAGCACAAAAAGCAATTTTGTCATTTATCTTCCCATGTCTGCTTAATACAAAAACGATTTGCATAAATGTATTCAACACCTGAAACGAGCGTATAAATCGCAATAACAAAGATGATCAATAAGCTGGTTTGCTGCAAATAATGGATCGAAAGAAAACCTCTTGAATGAAACATCATCAACACCAAAATTAAAAAGATGGCAAGTGCTTGCAAAACGGCTTTAATCTTTCCACTGACTCGAGCAGCAAGCGTCCGTCCTTTGAGAGCACAAATTGTTCTTAGAGTTCCAATCATCGTATCTCTATAAATAAAGACAAAAACAAGGAGAAGGGGAAGATCAATAACACCTTGAGTAAATGTAA
The DNA here is from genome assembly GCA_028281425.1 of Simkania sp. Classification (GTDB taxonomy): domain Bacteria; phylum Chlamydiota; class Chlamydiia; order Chlamydiales; family Simkaniaceae; genus JANQJX01. Next base: position 3,129 of record JANQJX010000129.1, on the reverse strand, counting down.
GGATCATTGTAAGTCTTGTGATGCTATCTGCCATAGGATCTAGAATTTTTCCAAGCTCTGTGACCAGATTTAACTTACGAGCCAAATAACCATCAAATAAATCAGATAACTCAGAAAGGGCAAGTAGAGCCATTAAAATAAAAGGAAGAGCTTGAAAAGAAATTCCAAGTTTTTCATATTTCAAATAAAAAATTAAAAAAAGGGGGCTTATAAAAATACGGCCCATTGTCAATATGAGGGGCAATTTCAAGGCTAGGGCTCCTACGGCTAGCGGCTGTGAATCAGCAGATCTCATTTTTAAGATTTTTTCTTTTGTTCTCTAAGATGTTTCTTATACTTGTTTTTTAGCATTTTCGAAAGCTTTTTTTTAAGGTCAGTAAAATTACAAGCTTTTTTCATATTCTACTTTATTAAACAGCCCTAAAATACTTTTTAATTTCATACGTCGGAGTGCACTTATTTTGTATCATTGGCTTTTAGAATAAGGACATATACAAGATGAGCGCTGAGTCAAGGTGGATTCATCTTGGTGAAAAATGAAGTCAATGTATCAATTTTAAAAGATAAAGACACTCCCATCATCTACATAAAACTTCATTTTTTCTGTAACGCTAAAGGGAAAAATCGATCGCAATCCGGGGGAATACAAAGCTCACCTTATGTGATACCCACAGTTTGAAGTTTTTCTTTTTGATGAAGGGAAGAGAGTTTTTTGAGGGCAAGTTGACCACAAGCTCCTTGAATATCTCGGCCTTTAGTATAGCGCAAAGTGACATTCACTCCCTTTTTTGATAAAATATGGCAAAATGTTTCAATCGCTTTGGAATCACTCCGTTTAAGAAAAATTCCACTGACAGGATTGAAAGGAATGAGATTGACGGTGCAATGTTCATTTTCGAGAAGCTTTGCAAGCTCATTTGCTGATGTGGGACTATCATTAACCCCTTTGATAAGAAGGTACTCATAGGTCAAATTACGCCCACTTTTCTTTGCATATAAACGGGCTGCTTGAAGTACCTGATCCAAAGGATAACGACGGGCATAGGGAATGAGCTTTTTTCTTAAACGTTGATGAGGGGCATGAAGGGATAAAGCAAGATTGAGCGGCATTTCCTCACAGGCAAGTTTTTTTATTCCTTCAACAACTCCAACGGTAGAAAGGGTAATACGACGGCAAGAAAGCCCAAACATGGAAGGATGAGTAAAGATTTTAATCGCTTTCATAACCGCTTCGTAATTTTCTAAAGGCTCACCCATGCCCATAAAAACAAGATGCGTGACTTTTTCTTTTTTTTCTCTTAAATAGGTTCCAATCTGAAGGACTTGTTCTACAATTTCAGCAGCACTTAAATTGCGAAAAAACCCTTCTTTTCCAGAAGCACAAAATGCACAACGTGCAGGACATCCCACTTGAGAAGAGATACAAATCGTACGCCTCAATCCTGAATAAATAAGGACAGATTCAACCAGCTGACTATCAGAGAGCTTCCACAGATATTTTACGGTTTCAAGATCTTTTGATCTTTCCTGTTGGATCAAATTCAAATTTTTTAAACAAAATTGAGTCGATAAAAACATGCGAAGGGACTTAGAAAGATTTGACATTGCATCAAACGAAAACACATTTTTTTTATAAATCCAATCCATAAGAATTGTAGCATGATAACGCTCTTGCTTTGCATCTTTAAAAAAACTTTCTACTTCTTCTTTAGAAAGTCCAAAAAAATCTATCATCACATTACTTCCTACAAAGTTTGTCTTTTCATAGAGAGAACTTTTTCAAAAAACATCCATTTTACATCCGAAGTTCCATCTTTTTGGTTAGGAAATTTTAAGTAGGTTTTTTGATTTTAAACACCCCTCTATAGAAAAAGGCATGATCTCATAAATCAAGATTTTCTGCTTTAAAAATTGAAGAGAACCAGGTAAAATTTTTTAATGGCTTACCTTAAGCAAAACGGGGAATGGCCGCCAACTGGTAAACTTGGGTGAAGTGTGGCTACTTCTCGTTTTGCGTAAGATGAGTGAATCATTAAATCTTTAAAACCATGCTCACGTTTCAACAAATTATCAATCAACTCACTCAATTTTGGGCCGATCAAGGATGTTTGATCGGGCAAGGATATGACCTTGAAGTGGGTGCGGGCACTTTCAACCCTTCTACCTTTCTCCGTTCCTTGGGTCCTGAACCCTTTAATACCGTTTATGTAGAACCCTCAAGGCGTCCTCAAGATGGGAGATTTGCAGAAAATCCCAATCGATTGCAGCTCTTTCATCAGCTTCAAGTGATCATGAAACCCTCTCCTAAAGAGATTCAAAAGCTTTATATGCAATCTTTAGAAGTTCTTGGATTTAACCTGAAAAAACATGATATCCGTTTTGTTCATGATGATTGGGAATCTCCTACCTTAGGAGCATGGGGACTGGGTTGGGAAGTCTGGTTAGATGGAATGGAAGTGACTCAATTTACTTACTTCCAATCGATTGCAAACCATTCTTTAAATCCCATTAGCGTGGAACTGTCTTACGGACTCGAGCGCCTTTGTATGGCACTTCAAAAAAAAGAGAGTTTCTTTGAAATGCAATGGAATCAGACTCTCAAATATGGAGCAATTTTTCATCAAAATGAGATCGAATGGAGCCATTATAACTTTTATCATGCTTCAACAAGCATGTGGCTTGCCCATTTTGATGATTTTGAGAAAGAAGCAAAAAGACTTGTTTCTTTAAAACTTCCCATTCCAGCCTACGATTTTGTGCTTAAAGCCTCACATGCTTTTAATATGTTAGAAGCAAGGGGTGTTTTGTCCATAACAGAAAGAGCTGGATACATCATACGCGTAAGAGACATGGCAAAAATGGTGGCAACTGCCTATTTAGAATCGAGAAAAACCCTTGGGTTTCCCCTTTTAAAATCAATGCCACCAGTCTCCCCTTCTCCTCCTTTACAATTTCCAAAAGAAAGTCCTTTTGCTCCCCATGAAACAAAAGATTTTTTGCTCGAAATTGGCTCCGAAGAGCTCCCTGCCACTTTTGTGCCTTTAGGTTGTCATCATTTAAAAGAGAGCTTGGAAAAACTTTTAACAAGCCATCACCTTTCGTTTGCAAAAATAGATGTTTTTGGAACAC
>JANQJX010000085.1 GCA_028281425.1 Simkania sp. | reverse complement strand
GATTGAGATTTTTTTCGAAAATTGTGAAAGGTGCAAATTCACATACTCTTGAGAGCAAAAGGAAATGCGACTTATCTTAAGGCCTAAGGAGAAAAGATCCTCTAGACGATAATTCTCCAGTTCAAGGCAGGCCCCTAAAGTGGGCATGCGAAATGCAGGGTGAGAGCCTGTTTTAAAAAAAAGGGAATTTTACATCGTGCAACTCCACCTAACTTTCATGGTGGAGCGCTGCCCCAAACTCGAGGCAAAGGAGCAGTCCTTTGCAAACCCAGAGGGGAAGTCAATAGATAACAATGGAGCCATATAGAACTTAAAAAATTTAACTCGTTGATGGATATGTGATTGTCTTTGTGACCTTGTCGATATTTCTTGTGAGCTAAAAACTTATGTATTTATGAGTTTAAGACGCAAGGGACAATCTCTTTAAAAGAGAAACTTGGTGACCCTTTTCAAGGAAATGACCATAAGTAGCACACTCAAGTCATGAGCTTATCAAATGGATTTAAAGAACCTGACTCAAAGAGACATCAGCTTTAAAAAAGAGGATAAAATGATATTTACCCTTAGACATTCAACATAGCAGAAATGGGGGTTAAAGGTTCGATCTTAACAAATCGCCAATCAATCACTTGATTGCAAGGCTAGCTTTTCGAAAGAGATGTGACAATATACAATGGAAAATTCCTTTCCAAAAAATCTAGTTTTTAATACTTCCTTAGTTTGGAACAGATCGAATTTTTGAAAAGTGGGGATTAGACAGCAATCACAGGTTTAAACTAAAATAAATTTAGGACAATAAGCAAAAAAGCAATCCCGTAATCTCATCTTGAGCAAAAATGATTAAGAGAGTGTTGAATGTCACTTAAAAAACATGTTGCTATTATAGGAGGAGGAGTTTCAGGTCTTTCTTTGCGTTATTTTTTATCTAAGCGTTTTCCTCATCTTAAAATCACTCTTTTTGAAAAAGAAAAAAGTCTTGGGGGATGTATACATTCTTATGATGAGGCAGGCTTTTTCTTTGAAAAAGGAGCGCGCATATTTAAAGCGGGAAAAAGTTTGGATTTGCTTAAATTGATTGGTAAGCTTGGATTGAAAAAAGAAATCCTTATCTCTGATAAAAGAGCTGCGCATCGTTTTATTTGGACGAATGACTCTTTCCATTTGCTCTCTTTGCGTCCTATGAATTTTTTTTCTTCTCCACTGATGAGAACCCTTTTTTTTGCCCTTCTTAAAGAATGGAAGCAAAAAAAGAAAGAAGGAGACGAGACCATTGCCTCTTTTGCTAAACGTCGTTTAGGAGAAGATGTCACAAACCTCTTTTTTGATCCTTTGACTCTTGGGATTTATGCAGGAGACATTCATAAATTGTCTATTTTATCTTGTTATCCCACTTTAAAAGAATTTGAAAAACAGGAGGGATCGATATCGAAAGGAATTTTAAAAAAAATTTTTTTTCAGAGAAAAGAGGCTTTCCCGATTCAGGGGATGAAAACCTCTTCACTTTTTACTTTGAGGAAAGGAGTCAATCAGTTGATTTCTTCTCTTGCTGCTCAAGGAAACGGAGAGATTCATCTTTCTTCTTCAGTCGAAAAAATCATCCATAGGCAAAAAGGTGTGGATATAGAAAGTCAAGGAAGAAAGTGGCAAGTAGACCATCTTTTTTGTGCTCTTTCAGCTCAAGGCGCTAAAAAACTCATGGAAGACTTTGACATAGAAACAAGCCGGTTTTTTCAACATCTTTCTCCGATGAGTTTAAGTGTCATTCATTTGGGATTTCAAAAAAATGTGCTTAAAAAAAGGGGATTTGGCTATTTGATTCCATCCCTTGAAAAGGAGGATATTTTGGGGGTTGTATTTGATTCCGAAACATTTCCAGAGCAAAACAAAAAAGATCCCCAAACCCGTTTGAGTGTGATGATTAAAGAGTCCCCTTTTAACGCCTCTTTTGGTCTTTCAAAAGAAAAAAGAATAGAATTGGCCATTCAAAAAGTCAGAAAGCATCTAAAAATAGATGAGCTTCCTTGCACTCAAAGAGTCAGTGATTACAAAAAAGCAATTCCCCAATTTTTTGTCGGACATGAAAAAAGGGTGTTATTTTTGCGGTCTTATCTCAACATTCATTATCCTAAACTGACTTTTTTGGGAAATTATCTTGAAGGAATTTCGGTCAGTGATTGCATTTCTTTAGCAGAAAAAATTTCTACATCATTTGCCTTATACCCATAATGACTGTCTAATGCGAATTCTGGACTAGCCCAACTTTCGCAAAATTTAACTTAAGTCACTAAAAATGAACGTTCCACTTTCCAAAGACACTACAAAATC
>JANQJX010000037.1 GCA_028281425.1 Simkania sp. | reverse complement strand
CAATTAGGAGGCCTTGCCAATCGTGGCAAGCAAAAAACATTGATGTTAGATCGGGGAAATAGAGATGTGATCATCGATACGGCTTCTTCAGGGACAAATTTTGCTTATTTTTTTGAAATCTATCCTTATATTGAATTTCGTTTTGTGAAATTTTTTAACTTTAAAGTGAGCTATGAAATGCTCTACATCGGTCGGGTTGCACTAGCTGATCATCAGCTTTATTATCATAAAACAAGCCACCCTCTAAATCATGATGGGCATGTCATTTATCATGGCCTTTATGCTGCGCTTCAATTTAATTTTTAGGTTTTCATGGGTTTGATGACATGCAGGGCATACTGTTTTCTCATTCTAAAGAGATGGAATCCTCCCATAAGGCATAAGAGTCCTCCCATAGAAAAGACTAAGTAGGGCCCGCCATAGATAAAAAGCAAGGCGCTAAGGTAGGGAAAAATCCCTCCTCGCACTCCAACGGCTAAAACATTGATAGAAGAATAAGGAGCGCTATCTTCTTCCCCAGAAAAAATGGGTCCTGACATTTTCCAGCTTAATTCACTTCCAGCTTGCATAATCCCGTACAATAGATAAGCAAAGAAAACAAAAAAGAGGTTCAAGCGGCCAAGAATAAGTAAGATAGGAAAAATGGCTCCAAGCAGGGGAATGCGAGCACAAAATGTAAAAATTTCAGAGCGATTAAAAAGCTTTACCCATAATGGAGATGCAATCGTAAAACCTATTCCCTTACAAAAGCAGACAGCTAAAACCATACTTGTATAAGAAAGTTTTAGATGTTCTGTAAAATACTTTGGGATCACAGCCTGCATCGTCATAAGCCCCGCTCCCCCTAGAAAAAATCCGATTTGAAATTGGAAGAAATCAGGATGCTTAAATAGCAAGTGTTTTGCATTTTTCCAAGGCTTAGAAAGATGATGTTTAAAGGTTTTGGCTTTATTTTCTATAGGATTTTCATTGGAAAGTGGGACGATTTTAAAGATAAACCCTATAGAACCCATTCCTAGTAAGCTTGTAAAAACAAAAATCCATTGCCATGATCCTTTTACCCCATCTAAGATCCAACAAAATAAGAAGGGAACCAGTGCAGTGCAAAGATAATTGAGAGTAGAGCCAAGAGCGCAAATTTTTCCGCGATCTGTGCTCGAAAGGTGTTGCTTCAAAAGCTCCATCCAAGAAGGGATGGTTCCTCTAAGTAGGAGCATATGTATCCCAAATGCCAAAATGAATATCCAAGGATTAGAAAAAAAAGGGATAAAGACAAAAGGTAAAAATTTTAAGAAATGGGCCCATATGAGTGATAAGCGGTGCTTGCCTCTTAAAAAAGAGCAGCTCCAATAAGAAGCAAGCAAAGCAGTTAAGGGTTTAAGGGCAATAATTGTGCTATTTTGGAAAGAAGAAGCATTTAACTCTTTACAGAGGATCATGGGTAAGAGGGCAAAGATTCCAAAAAAAGGGCAACCCATTAAATGGGAAAGAATGAATGCAGAAGCTGTAGAGTTCTTAACTCGCATTTTTCAATACCTCTAAAAAAAATTATGGGATACCCCAGTGAAACAGAGCATATGGATTTTTTAGAGCGGACATGCGAAACGTGGGTTAGCCCGCATTTTACGCCACCTCTAAAAAATCCACATGCCCTGTTTTCCGATACATCTAATGAATTCTTTTAGGCGAGGTTACAAACTTATCCATTCGAAAATTTCTTAGGCCTCAAAAAACACTCAAGCATGCCTTTTTCCAGGGGGGGGGCATGCGAAATGCGGGTTAGAGGTTTTAGTGAAGAAAAAAGCCGGAGAGCGGTTTTGACATCAAAAAGCTTCCTTAAGGCTGCTACTTTCCAGTTCTGACCTGGTTCGGAGTGATTGAATCCAAAAATTCCCCGGCAAATCTCATCCTATCATATGAAGGAGATTGTGTAAATAGTGGCCTGTAGAAGAAAAGGGGGATTGCATAATTTCTTCTGGGGAGCCTTGAGCAATCACCTCCCCCCCTTTTTCTCCTGCTTCAGGGCCCAAATCGATAATATGATCTGCTATTTTTAAAATATCGAGATGATGTTCGATGATGATCAGTGTATTTCCTTGATTGACAAGTGCTTGAAAAAGGGGGATGAGTTGATGAATATCCTCTAAGTGAAGACCCATTGTGGGTTCGTCAAAAAGGTAGAGAGTTTTTCCAGTCGCCCTTTTGGCAAGCTCTCGGGAAAGACGGAGACGGGATGCTTCTCCCCCAGAAAGAGAAGAGGTAGGCTGCCCTAAAGAGAGATAATTCAAACCAACATTTTTAAGTGATTGTAATTTTTTTTGAAGTTTAAAAATGGGAGGCAAAAAGGTTGCAATTTGGTCGATTGTCAACTTTAGAAGATCTCCTAGTTTTTTGCCTTTATAAGCGATTTGATTGCTTAGAGGGTTTAAACGGTAGCCAAAACAACTCTCACAAGTGACTTTAAGAGAAGGTAAGAATTGAAGAGAAATCGTTTTGAAACCAAGCCCAAAACAAGAGCGACACATTCCCTGCAGATGATTGTAGCTAAAATGTTTGGGTTTGAGGCCTTTGATTTTAGCTTCGGGAAGCTCACTATAAAATTGCCGAATAGGGGTTAGAAGATCACTATAAGTGCAAACATCAGAACGAATGGTGTGGCCAAGTGGATTTTGATCGATGACAATCAATTTATCAAACTGATCAATCCTTTCAATGGTGGCTTCATCGATTGTAATTGAAGGATTTTTAGATCTTTTAGCTAAATGGAGCTGAAGGCCTTTTTTTAAAAGATAATGGATCAAAGTAGATTTTCCTGATCCTGAAACACCACTAATGCAAGTGAGGACACCTGTTGGAATGCGTACATTGAGATTTTTTAAGTTATGCTTTTTTGCATTTTTGATTTCGATAAAAGAAGATGAAGATCGCCGTTTTTGAGGAAGAGGAATCGTTTTTTTTTGAGAGAGATATTGCCCTGTAGTAGAGAATTTATTTTTTTTAATTTCTTCATAAGTTCCCTGAGCCATCACCTCTCCTCCTTGATTTCCTGCTCGTGGACCAAAATCAACGATATGATCGGCAATTTTTAAAGTCATAGGATCATGTTCAACAAGAACGAGCGTATTTCCTAATGAAGAGAGCTTTTTAAGAGCTTTGTGAAGTTGACTGCTATTTTTAGGATGAAGACCCATTGTGGGTTCATCAAGAACATAAAGGCAGCCACTGAATGTGGTTCCAAGTTGCCTTGCAAGTTGGATGCGCTCTGTTTCTCCTCCACTGAGTGTAGAAGCCTTTCGATGAAGAGATAAATAGTGAAGACCCATATCGATGAGAAAGTGAAGACGGTCTTTGATTTGCTTAAAAACATCTTTTAAAAATTGATTTTTCTTTGAATCAAGGGAGGAGATAAAAGCAAATGTTTCTTTTAGAGGTAAAGCGGTGAGTGTTCCAAGTGTGATTCCCTTGATTTCTACATGGCGAGCAAATCGATTAAGGCGCTCTCCCTTGCAGCTTATACAAAGGCTTTCTTCAAGAAGGGGAATAAGAGAGCTTTTAAGTCTATTTGTGCCTCCTTTTACCCCTTTGAGCAAGGTATTGTGGATCCCTTCCCATTCTAAAGTGAGACCTTGAAAAGAAAAAGAATCCTTTGCTTTCTTTCCGTTTAAAAGAACGTGCAGTGTGTCAATGGGAAGTTGGTATAAAGGGGTCTTGGGATCAATATTTTCTTTTTTGAAAAAAAGAAAAAGAAGTGCTTTGGCTTTTTCTGTCATTTCCTCTTTCATGAGATGTTTCATCAAAGCGTAAGTAGAAAGGCGCATGATTTTTTGATGTTTAAGGAGATTGATCCCCCACTGAAAACCAAGACCTAAACATTCGGGGCACATCCCTTCTTCGGCATTAAAAGAAAACGTATGAGGAGTGAGTGGAGGATAACTTTTTCCACTTCTTGGAGCGGCAAAAGAAAGATTAAATAAAAAATCTTGCTTAGAAGTTGCAACGACAAAAGGATGGGGTGTGATCTTTTCTATTTGCTCTATGGCTTCAAAAAGGCGATTTTCAATGCCAGGATGGATTTTCATCCGATCAATGACAAGAAAACAGATGTTTTTTTTTGTTTTTTCATAAAGGATAGGCTCATCGAGAGCATAATATGTTCCATTGAGCCTGATACGCAAAAACCCTTTTTGCAACAGTTTTTTTTGTATCTCTTCAAAGGGTTCATGTAAAGGGTTGGGAAGAGGAGCTAAAAGATAAATGGCTGTTTTTGAAGGAAGCTTCATCAAAGCATTGATGACGTATTCTTTTGTAATAGACTCCACCTTTTCACCTGTTTCTATGCAATGGGCAACTCCCAAATGGGCATAGATAAGACGAAGAAAATCATAGATCTCTGTCATTGTCCCAACTGTAGAACGGGGATTGCCTGCATGATGTTTTTGTTCAATTGCAATAGAAGGAGAAAGCCCATCGATTTGTTCAACTTTAGGACGAGGCATTTGCTTGATAAACTGACGGGCATAAGAAGGGAGGGATTCAACGTAACGTCGTTGTCCTTCGGCATAAAGAGTTTCAAATGCTAAAGAAGATTTTCCTGATCCCGAAGGGCCTGTAAAAATAGTGATTTTTTCTCTTGGAATTGAAAGAGAGATATTTTTTAAGTTGTTTTGGTAGGCATTTTTAATTTCAATTGTATCGACTTGGGGCAGAGAATCTTTATTTGAGAGAAGTTTTTGTTCTTTTTTTTTCTTGAAGAGAGCTCGCAAGGCTTTTCCTGTTGGAGAATTTAATTGGGCGATCATTTCGGGAGGTCCTTCACCGATAACGTTTCCTCCTGCATCTCCTCCTTCAGGGCCAAGATCAATCACATAATCAGAACGTTTGATAAGATCCATGTGATGCTCGATCATTAAAATAGAATTTCCTCCTGCAACAAGCTCATCTAAAATAGAAATTAATTTTGAAATATCATGAAAGTGAAGGCCTGTTGTGGGTTCATCTAAAATATAGAGGGTTTGGCCACTTGCAGGACGTACGAGTTCTTTTGCAAGTTTAATTCTTTGTGCTTCTCCTCCGGATAAGGTCGTTGATGATTGCCCAAGAGTTAAATAGCCCAGCCCTACTCTTGAGAGCAAAGAGAGTTTTTCAAAAATAGAGGGAATTGCTTCAAAAAAAGCAAGGGCCTTTTCAACACTCATCTCTAAAACATCATGAATCGATTTTCCCTTGTAACAAATTTCTAAAGTTGCTTGATCAAAGCGTTTTCCTTTGCAAAGAGGACACTCCTTCCAAACATCTTCCATAAAATCCATATCGATACAAATCGCCCCCATTCCAAGACATTTGGGACAAGAGCCTTCTGCAACATTAAAGCTAAAGCGTCCACTTTTATAACCACGAGAGACACTTTGAGGGAGCTTAGCATAGTGAGAACGGATAAGATCAAAGAGTTTGATATAAGTGCTTGGATTGGATCTAGGAGTACGTCCGATAGGAGATTGATCGATTGCAATGACTTTATCGAGATGCTCAGTTCCTTCTATTTTTTTATGTTTTCCCACTTTCTTGTCTGAGCGTTGCAAATGATTCGAAAGAAAAGGATAGATAATCTCTTGAACAAGAGAAGACTTTCCCGATCCTGAAACCCCTGTGATAGTCACGAAGCATTCAAGAGGAATCGAAAGAGAAATCTCTTTTAAATTATTTTGGGAGGCTTTAAGGATGGTAAGTTTTTTTTTCCCGATTTTTCTTCTTTTTTGGGGAATGGGAATGGAATATTTCCCACTAAGATAAGCCCCTGTTAAGGATTCTTTAGTTTGGATTAAATCCATCACGTTTCCTTGTGCAACAATTTTCCCTCCGTGGATGCCTGCTTTAGGACCTATATCTACAATATGATTAGCTGCTTTTATCATTTCTTCATCATGTTCAACAACGATCACTCGGTTTCCAAGATCACGGAGTGCTTTAAGCATTTTGATAAGTTTTATGTGGTCACGTGCATGAAGACCGACGGAGGGCTCATCTAAGATGTAAGTAGAACCTACAAGTGCAGATCCGATTTGGGAAGTCAGCCTAAGCCGTTGCACTTCTCCTCCTGATAATGTGGGAACACTTCGGTTGAGACAAAGGTAACTCAGGCCCATTTGAGTTAAACAAGTCAAGCGCTTTTGAATTTCTGATAAAAGCTCACGGGCAATACGTTTTTCAAAAGGGGGCAGAGTGAGTTTAGAGAAAAACTCTAAACACTCATCAATTGCCATTGCTGTGATTTGGTGGAGCGTTTGATCTCCAAGCTTAACATGAGAAGGATAAGGTTTAAGACGAGAGCCTGAGCAAAAAGGGCAGGTCATTTCTTGCATCAGTTTTTCTTTTTTAGCACGATAAAAAGAACTTTTAGCTGCGCTTAAGTTTTTTTTAGCTTCAAAAATCACCCCCTTCCAATGAATATATTCTGTCCATTCTAGATTTTTTTTTGGATGAACAAAACGCATGGGTGTCCATTTCTTTTTATTTCCATATAAAAAGATATTTTTTGCGCGTGTTGAAAGCTTTTCCCAAGGGGTATTGAGATCAAATCGATACATCGATGAGAGGTTCCTATAGATATTTCCCCATTTTAATGTTTTAAAATCGCCAGCAATTGAGCAGCAGTTTTCAGCAATACTCAGCTTAGGATCAATCACTAAATCCAAATCAAAATCTTGAATTTTACCGAGCCCTTCACAATTTTCACACATTCCTAAAGGATGATTGAAGGAAAAGTCATGAGGTTCTAAGGGAAGATAAGATTGTTTAGATTTTTGTGCATATGCATGTTTAGAAAAAAGCGTTTCAACATTTGTGAGAGGATCTAAAACAGATAAAACACCTTTGCCCAACTCAAGAGCATAAGTCAAAGATTCGATCAAGCGGTTTTTATTGGCCTCATTTAAGACAAGACGGTCCACAACTAAATCAAGAGTATGAGATACCGATTTGTCGAGATTTATAGGTTCACTTAAATCGACAAGATGACCATCGAGTCGTACACGTAGGAATCCTTTTCGGATCAAATCTTCAAAGAGTTCTTTAAACTCTCCTTTCTTTTGCGAAACGTAAGGAGCTAAGATGATGAGCTTGCTTCCTTTTTTAAAAGAAAAGACAGTTGAAATGATATGTTGCAAGCTTTGGGGTTTAACTTTTTCTTGACTTATTGGACAATAGGGAGTTCCAACACGCGCAAAAAGAACCCTTAAGTAGTCATAAATAGCCGTCATTGTCCCTACTGTTGACCTGGGGTTATAGGCTCCCTTTTTTTGCTCGATGGCAATGGTTGGTGAAATGCCTTCTATAGCTTCAGCATCCGGTTTGGGAAAATTTCCCATATGGCGTCTTGCATGATTGGAAAGGGATTCGATATAACGTCTTTGTCCTTCGACATAAATCGTATCAAATGCAAGGGAAGATTTTCCTGATCCCGAAACACCTGTAAATACAATAAGCTCTTTAGGACGAAGAATTAAGTCGATTTCTTTTAAATTATGGACTTTAACTTTTTTGAGTCGAAGAGGGTGTTGTTTCATGACAAAAAGTATAAGCTATTAGAGTCACTTGGATAAAGAGTTTTTCCTTATTTTGAGAGTTTTTATCACCAACATTTCATTCTTCAGGTGGCGGCGGATTTATCAAATATTTTTTAAAAGTGCTTAAAAATCACACCAATTCCTATCACTAACAAATAAGTGTCATTATACTCAAGCATTTCAAAATAAGAGATTTAAATACCACACAAGAAATCAGAGAGACCATTATCATAATAGAAGAAAAAGTCTCTATTGCTTTTAATCCAGGAAGGTATTTTTGCATGATTTGATGAGTTTTAATTTTTAACTCAGCAACAGTGGGAGTTCTGTCCCTATTACGGATAAGATTTATAAGATCTCTTGAAGGTTTCTGGAGATAGCTTATAGGGCTAACAAGTGCTTCTATGACAGACATTTTAAGACCATTTTTTTGATTTATGAACTGAAATTTCAGAAAGGATTTTATTTTAAAAATTTAATTTTTGTCTACTATTTTTATTTGGTCAAGCATCAGCTGCATTGACGAAGACCAAGCCAAACCCGTATGCAAAGCTTTCATCCCTTCTCTTTTCCCCCTTCTACTTGTTTTCCTATCAATTAGATTCAATCTCTGCCTATTGCCTCCCCTCAGAAAAAAACCTTCCTGATTTCTTGAATAAAGCTCATAAACGCTCTATTTAGCTCTTCAGGATTCATCAAAACCAATCACCATCAAAATGTCTTAGATGATGGAGGATTTTGGAACTCTAATGTTGCTCAAAGTCCATTGATTTTCGATTCAATATCATTGAATATGGACTCAAGATGATTTGCTCCACAAATCCTTGCATATACAATTGCAATCATGAGATGCTTAAACTCATATTCAAGGGAATAGGTGCCAAGTATTGTGAATGTTCTCTATAGATAGGGATGGAGACAGAATGTGATCACTTGATATCCTTATGGATCTCGCATGGGTTCATTGCCCAAGAGGATCCCTCTAACAAAGATTTGCAACTGCGCTACAATTCGTAAATATGGTAGACTTGGATCTTCTTTTGAGCTTTAAAGGTAGGGTAACATATACCTGTTCTTCCCGCAATTTATGCAGTGCTGAAGCAAAAAGAGGTGGCATTCAGAGGGGTTTTGGAGATAAAATAAGAAATGATTTTAATATTAAATCCGTTCATATAAGAAGTAGTACAATGGAATTGAGATTAAAGGGGATTTTTTAGGTGATGCAAACGCGAACAAAGATTGTTTGTACAATAGGCCCATCTGTTGCAAGTTATAGTAAAATTTTGCAACTTATCGATGCAGGCATGAATGTAGCACGTGTCAACATGAGTCATGGAGATCATTCCCAGCATCAAAAAACAATTGATATGCTTAAAAAGGGACGGATTGAAAAAAAGAGTTCTCTTGCAATCATGCTTGATACCAAAGGACCTGAGATTCGTGTTTGCAAAATCCAGGGAGAGCGTCTTATTCTAAAAAGAAAGCAAAAGCTTAAGATCGTTCGCTCTTCGATTGAGGGAAGTGACAATGAGATTTCTTTAATTCCTTTTGATATTATCGATGATATTCCCTTGCATGCAATCATCCTTTTTGATGATGGATACATCACTTCAAAAGTGATTGAAAAAACAAAAGATTATCTTGTTATCAGAATTGAAAATCCTGCTATTTTGGAAAGTCAAAAAGGGGTCAATATTCCTTATGTCGATTTAAGTCTTCCAGCAATTACAGAGCAAGACCAGAAAGATATCATCTTTGGATGTAAAAATGAGGTTGATATCTTAGCAGCTTCTTTTATTCGTTCTGCAAGTCACGTTTTAGAAATTAAAAAACTTCTTACTCAGCATGGAGCAGGATCTATTCTTGTCGTTGCAAAAGTTGAAAATGCTCTTGGGGTGAAAAATTTTGATTCTATTTTACAAGTGAGTGATGGAATCATGGTAGCTAGAGGGGATCTCGGAGTAGAACTCCCTATTACTGAAGTGCCGAAGCTGCAGAAGATGATGATTCGAAAATGTTGCCAAGCTTGTAAACCCGTTGTGATAGCAACACAAATGCTCGATTCAATGATTAAACATCCCCGTCCTACACGTGCTGAAGTGTCAGATGTTGCCAATGCCATTTATGATAGTGCTTCTGCTGTGATGCTTTCTGGAGAGACGGCCATTGGAAAATATCCTATTGAAACGGTTCGGCTAATGCGAAATACCATTATTGCGACTGAAAAAGAATTTTCTTATGAAGAATTTTTCTACCATGATGTGGCAAAATATACATTTAATGATATCTCTGCCTCGGTTGCTTTAGCTGCTGTTAAAACTGCTTATGCAGGTCATGGTAAAGCATTGATTGCTTTAACAACAGGGGGATTTACAGCACGTATCATGTCCCGATTTCGTCCTAAAATGCCAATCATTGCTATTACTCCCAATGAAAGAACCTATCATCAACTGACCTTTAGTTGGGGAATTATTCCCGTTTTAGCTTCTTTTGATCATCTCAAAGAAGGAGTTGCAAAAGCAAGTTGTTTTGCCCTTAAAAATCGCCTTTTACAATATGGCGATCTGATTATTGTAACATCAGGGTCCCCTTTTGGAATTACTGGGACAACCAATACAATGCTTGTCGATCATATTGGAAATGTTCTTGTTCGAGGGGTTCCAGGAAGAGGTAAGAAGGTCTATGGAAAAATTTGTTTCATTTTAACCCATGAGATTGAAGAGAACTATGATCTCAAAAAAAAGATTGTAATTTTTTCCCATTTTAAAGAGCATTATGAATCCTTTTTGCATGAAGCTATGGGTATTATATTGCAGAATTCTCCTGATGATTTCCATTCTGAAGAAATGGCTAAAAAAGTAGCTGAAAAACTCAACATTTCTCTCCTTCTTCGGGCTGATGGAGCTTGCTCGATTTTAAAAGAGGGAGAAGTTGTCACTTTAGATCCTGCTAAAGGACTGATTTTTAAAGGGATTATCGATTCTGAAGAAGAGATGCTTGCCCAGATCTGCCAATATAAAGATCATTAGCTCCTATTGCGCATGCCCCCTTTTTCAAAAAACAGTCTGTAGGGCTTTTTCCAGAATAGGCGTGCGAAATAGGGGTTAGAGAATGGTTGCTTACAACCCCCCTGAATAGAAGGCGGCAAGATAAACAGCTGCAATTGAGGCCGTTTCAGAGCGAAGGGTATAGGGGTGAAGCCAGATCCCTTCTGCTTTAAACATGGTTTTTAATTGTAGGGTTTCTTTTTCAGAAAATCCTTTTTCTGGACCGATGAATAAAAGGTAGGGAGGGGCCACTTTAGGAAGAGGTTTTTTTGCTTTTAAATCGCCAAAAAAAGGGGTTCCTTTAGGGAGGGTCAGCTTTTCTAAATTTGGAGCAAAATGAAATGTAGGGAGATCAAAACGTCCACATTGCTTCATTGCATTGACAGCAATTTGAAAAAGGCGCTTTTTTTGATGGGAGTTTAACTCTTTTTTTTCACTTCGTTCAGAGGGAAAGAGATAAAAAGCACTCACCCCCAGTTCAGTGCCCTTTTGGATGGTCCATTCGAGGTGGACAAGTTTGGGAAACGCTTGAGCAAGGAAAAGGGGAGGTAAGGCAGGCTTAAAAAAGTTGGTTGCATAAATAAGAAGTTTTGCTTTTTTCTTTTCAATCGAGATGATTTTTGCTTTTGCAAGTCTATTTTCTCCATTGACAAGTTCAATGAGATTTTCTTCTTTTTGCCTCATCACTTTGACCAAATGGTAAAATTCTTCTTCTTCTAAATAAAGCTCTTTTCCTTTTTGAAGAGGCTCTTTAATGTAAAATCGATTAGAGGGCATTTTCTTTTTGACCTTGATGTTTACGGCAGAGGGCTTGTGTAAGCAGTAAAGAGAGATTAAAAGGAGAGTTAAGAGGAAGATGAGTCAGAGGATAGAGGGTTTTTTCTGATAACACTTTAAAAGCACTCAATTTTAAATAGTGTTTTTTTATTTTTTTTATTTCAGAAAAGTTAAAGACTAATTTAAAACGATAATCTCTTAAAAAAAGCTCGGAAACATCTTTATAAGGAAGGATTTCTACATTATTTAAAAGGATATTTTTTGTAAAAGATTGGGGACACAAAATTGTAATAAAAGCGCGTGGGTAAATTTCTCTAAATGTTTTTAAATGGGGAAGATATTTTTGAGGCTTAAGAGGTAAAATAATTAAAATAGAATCGTAGCGAAAACGGTAGTAAACATGACTTGGAGTTTCTTGTTTCCATCTATTGTGTTGCCAAAGCCATTCTCCTGGTCTTTCTCGAATACTCATTTCAAGTGTTTGCAGTGCCTTTGCCGTAAGATGTTTGATTTCTTCTTCTCGTTTATTTTTCAAGTTAGGATAGATAGGATCGTGATAATGAATACGGTATATCCCATGAATGCGTTTGACTGTTGCAACGATAATAGGAGAATGGGTTTTATAGGATAGAAGAGCTGGAGCAATGTTTGAAAAGGCTTTTCTTCCAAAAAAAGGAAAAGAGTAATGACTTTCTGGCATTCCCTGATCAGCAACGATGCCAAGAAATTTCCCCTCTTTTAAGGCTCTTAGGCCCTTTTTTATGGTCTCTTTAGGGGGAATAATCTCTCCTCCGTATCTTTGTCTTAAACGGAGAATCCAATGGTAGAGAAAGCGATTTTTTAAGGGACGGGCTATAGCAACACCTCTCATGCGTCTTGTTCCTTCTAAAAAAAGGACTTCCCAATTGGCTTGATGGCCGCAAAAGAAGATGATTCCCTTATGGGAAGCATAAATTTGATTGGCTTTTTCAGGATTTTCGCAGATTAAAATTTCATGTAAATTTTTCATCTTTTCAAATTTAGCATATTCCAAGCAGGTAATCGCCAAATTTTGAAAAGAGTGTTTAGCGGTTTGAATGAGCTCTTTTTTTGTGAGATGAAGGTTTGTTGCTAAAGATAAATTTGAAAGAGTTCTTTTGCGGTAGCTTCTTAAAAAATAGTAAGCAATCAACCCGATCTTATTGCCGATTTTGTGGAGAACCTTTAAAGGGAAAAGAGAAAGGAAAAAAGAAGCCAATCGAATAGAACAATAAATTAAATTTTCGCGGTTCATGTTCCTAAACTTTCAAATGTCGATTGTATGAGTTTTTTAAGTTGATAAGAAAAATCAAGATGTTTGATACTATTTCGAATATTTTGAGAGCTACGCTTTGTTTTCGGATGAGAAATGGCTTCCATAAGAGTGGCTCCAAAAATTTTAGGATCTTTTAAATTTTCAATCAAAAGACCACTTTCTTTTGTAATGACTTCATGCCCCCCATTAAAAGGGGATGTGATCACATAAAGTCCCATGGCAAGAGCTTCTACGGTGACATTAGCAAAAGGGTCATATAAAGAAGGGATCACAAGACAATCGGCATATTGATAAAAAATTCTAACATCAGAGCGTTTACCAAAAAAAGTCACTTGGTTTTTTAAATTCAAAAAATGGGTCATCATGACAAATCGTTTTAAATGCTTATCCTTTCCAACAACAGATAGATGAAAATCTTTAAAAGGAAGTAGGCTAAGGGCTTTTAAAAGAAAAAGGAGTCCTTTTCGCTTAAATCCATTGCCAATAAAAAGGAAATGATAAACATCGGGGTTTAAGTTGAGATGCGAACAGAGCAAGCTTTTTTTTTCTATCGCTTGTTTAAAGTCTGTTTCCATTTCCTTCCACTCCACTCCATTATGAATCACCTCAATTTTTTCAGAAGCAGTTTTGTAATAAGTTAAGATTTCTTTTTTAACCCTGTGAGAATTGGTAAAAATACGTTTGAGGGTGTTGCTTTCAAAAGATTCTTTTTCGATGTTAAGAAGGATTTTATCAAGAGGGGTAATCAGGGGAAAGAAAGGTTTTTTAAATGAAGCAAACATTTTTTTTTGTTTTAAAAAGGCGGCATGAACCCCGTTTCCAGCTCTTAAATGGGTTTGGGAGCGGATTCTATCCATTCCAAAAATCACACCCATTTTTTGTTGTTGATGCCAATTTTGGCAAAGGGAATCAAACTCTTTGATTTTACGAAAATTTATCCGTTTCTTTATAGGAAGAGTATGGAAATGAAGCAGAGGATGCAATGTATTTTCTTTCATGGAATCTGCAGTTAAAATATGAACCTCGGCTCCTTGGTTAGCAAATGCAAGTGCAAGACGTAAGCTGTGCTTTTCGATGCCTCCTAAGACTCCGAAATGACGTGTGACCAGGCTTAATTTTATTGGAGGGAATAAGCATCGATCCAAATTATGAAGCATGCTTTTTATGTTCCTTGATTTTAATCTCCTCATTTTGAAGATAGGGGCAAATTTCCAATTTCTTATTCTGAGAAGTAAAAAGTTCAAAACGGTTGAGGTAGGTACGGAACCGTTTTCTTAAATTTGCTTCTTGGATCCTCGGGTTGGTTTGATAGGCTTTTTGGGCATTTATGTCAGACATTAAGATATGGACATAACGGTCTTCTAAAGTTTGTGGATGAATGAATTGAATGTTCCATTCGAAACATTTTTTTCCCTCTTTTTGTATGACAAGAATCAAAAGCTCGATACGGTTTTTTATAAGCTCTAAAAATAGGCTACTGACCCCTTTTGCATACAGAGGAATAGATAAAAAGGGGATCCCATTTTTTATTTCGATCAAATTTCCTGTGGCTAAACGAATTTTTTGAGGGTTTAGCTCTTTGATATTGGTAGGGTCGAAAAAAAGGGAAACTGGGATCAAGTTTCCAATTTTAGAAATTTCATTACGTAGGAAATCAATACGAAGAGATTTGGCTTGAGGGTCATTAATTTCAATGGGTTTAGAGGATAAGAAAGGGAGAGAGAGCTTTTTCCAGCTGTTTGGAATAAAAAAGCTTACAACATCTGAATGTGAATTTGGATGAGAAGGGGTGCCTGTAAGTTTATCGAGGTCTTTTTTTGAAATATCATTTAAATTAAAGGTCAGCTTTAGCTTTTGATCTTTGAGCTTTTTGATGATATCCCCTGGGCCATTGACCGTAATGTAGAGCTGATAAGGCCAAATATCGAGAAAACTGTACCCTTTAGGTGCTTCTCCAATAGGGGCGGTGATGAGAATGGGAACTTTTTCTGTCGCAAGGTGGATCATCTTGATGATAATATTTTGCTCTGTGATTTTTGTGATTCCTTGAGATAGATTTGTATCTAAGTTTTTGGCTTTAATATTATGCTTAGAAATCGTTGCAATCCATTCATCTTGTTTGCTAGAGGAAGCATCTAAGACAACCTCAAGATTCCTTGCATTGAGCTCATCCAAAACAGTTTTGCTTCCGAATAAGGTTAAATTGACATGCCTTTTAAGAAACCCATTTGCCTCCATATCCATGACGGTTTTTCCACGTGGAATATTGATAATACGAACGGGAACATTGGGGATGTTTTTTGACACTGAAAGAGACTTGCTAATGATAAACCAAATAAAAATTGCAAGAAGAAGAGAAAGAGATTTACGAGGCCAATGATGAATAAAAATATTTTTTAAAAGCGTTTTCATTGCTTAATCCATTCTTTGAGCTTGAAACGTTTTTGGAGAGTTTTTTTTAAGGGAGGATTGAAGACACTACGAATAATTGCTTTAAAGCGGTCTAGTTTTATTCCTCGGGTCATGATTCCATCACGTGCAATAGAAACCTTGCCTGTTTCTTCAGAGACCACGATAAGTAAAGCGTCAGTGAGCTGACTTACTCCAAGAGCTGCTCTATGGCGTGTTCCCATTGACTTTGCGATTTGAGAGGTATCACCTGCAAGAGGCAAAATCACCGAAGCTGCAACGATTGTAAGATCATGAATAATCACCGCCCCATCATGCAGAGGAGTTGTCGTTGCAAAAATCGATTCGAGAAGCTCCGATGAAAAATTTCCATTCACCATGACTGCTTTTAGAGCAAATTCATCTAGAGAATCTTCATTTTCAATCGCGACTAAAGCTCCGATTTTTTTATCTGCAAGACGATAAACAGAGGTTGTTAACTGATCTAAAAATTTATCAAACTCGGTAATTTCTTTATATCTTTTCCCTTTTAGAGAAAATTTAGAAAGAGCAACGCGTAGCTCCGGCTGAAAGATGATTAAAACGGCTATAAAAGCAAAGTTTCCCATGAGAAGCATCAACTTGTGTAAAATGGGAAGATTAAACCAGGAAGAAGCGACGAAAATGAGAAGAAAAGCAAGAAGACCAAGCATCAAATCTATAGAACGGGTATTCCAAAAAAAAGAAAGGATATAGTTGATGATCACAGCAATGATCATGATTTCAATCAAAGGAGTGAGCGTATAATAAAATCCCATAAATGATGTTGCTTTTGTTAATATTTATTTTAATCCAAACTTTAAGTAGAATTTCTCTTCTATTACATTTTACTTCATGTTTTATGTAGAGAAAAGCCTGGTTTTTCTAAGCTCGAAGCGGCTAATGTAAGGCTTTTATGACTTTAAGTTAAGGACAAACACCTCATGAACCATCAAACATACTTAAATAGTCATTCTATGAGATTAATGGCTTCTTAGCAACTGCGATTCATTTCATTTAGCCTGCATTTTTCATGCATGCCATGTAGAGTTCCCGACAATCACTGCTTTAAAGAAATGCAATAGAGGTTTTTTAGAAAAAAAGATGGTTTTAGTCAACTCAAACTAAGGAATGCAAAGGGCTGTCTATTTTACTTTTGCCAGGTTTTTATAAATTTTGGAAAGAGATCAATAAGATGACAAACCTTTTGCAACTCTTTTTCCAGAATTGGTGAGTCTCTATCTCTTACATTGAATCATTCTAAAGCCAGAAAAAAAAATTCTCAATTCTGAAAGAAATCAAAAGAGATCAAAAGTTTGAGCATTTCCCATAGAGAAAAAAGAGGTTTGAGAGATGTTTTAGCAACTTTATGTTCGACAATTAAAGGAAAGTTATTGCATATATATTTAAAAATAATGCATGATTCATTTTAATTTACCAGGGAGGTATTGAGTGAAAAAATTTTTAGTCCTATTTCTCCTTTGCTTTGCGAGTGCTTTGAGTGCTGCTCAAATGGGAGATGAGCAGTGTCCTCCGAAGGAGCCTGTTCGGCCATGTCCGCCAAGAAAACCTGTTTGTCCTCCTAAAAAAAGGGTTTGTCCTCCTAGGAGGCCTATGTGTCCTCCAAAGCCCAAATGTGGGTGCCCTGATAAATTCCTTTTTTTCCCAGACTGTAAACGGGCAAAGTTAAACCCAACGCCCCCTGCAGGTCCTATGATTTGCCGGGATTGGAATCCTTATATTACAGCTGACTTTATCTATTGGACGATACGTCAAGGGGGACTCGATCATGCGGTATCGGGTTTTAGTGTTACTGGTAATGATAGTCGTGGCAGTTTACGGGAGCCTGATTGGAAATGGGATCCTGGCTTTAAAGTGGGATTGGGTTTCAATTTCCCTCATGATGGATGGGATATGTATGCCGATTATACTTGGCTTCGCACATCAACTCAAAAAACTTCTACAAGCCAAAATCCATTGACAATGATTTCTTTGTGGTCAATTAGTAAAGATATCAATCGTCTTATCTCTTCTCCTCCATTCATCAGCAGCTCAAGAGCAAAGTGGGATCTTCAGTTTAATGATATCCATCTTGAAATGGGGCGTAATTCCTATTTGAGTCAATTTTTTAAAATGCGACTTCATCTTGGACTCCAAGGAGCGTGGGTTAATCAAAAATATCGTGTGCGCCATTCATTTGTATCGGATGGCTTGGTTGGGCAGTTAAGAATAAAACACGATTTTTGGGGAGTTGGCCTCCGCAGTGGGATCAAAAGTGCGCTTCAGTTTGATTCTAACTGGAGTATTTATGGAAATTTAGCCCTTTCATTGCTTTGGGGAGAGTATGATATTACTAGAAGAGATCAAAATACAACCGTTGCTGGTGTTACAACGGTTAATTTGAGAACACGTACGCAACCCTATTCACTTCAGCCTATTATGGACCTTGAATTGGGTCTTCGGTATCAAGTATGGCTTGAAGAAGGAAATTATCATTTCTTGCTTCAAGCAGGTTGGGAAAATCAAGCTTGGATTTTTCATAACCACTATATCAAAATTCCTTCAGAAACAGATCATACCGGCAATCTGTTTAT
>JANQJX010000210.1 GCA_028281425.1 Simkania sp. | reverse complement strand
TATTCCTGCTAGAAAAAAGGTTATACGAACTAAGAAATAAAAAAGGCGTGGGTAAAAAGCAAATTCAAGAATTCCATTTTCTGAAAGAATCGCAACTCCCATAAAATCACCATTTGCTAGAAGGATAGAAATAGGGATGTTATTCCAACTCATGTTCCAATCTTTTTATAGTTAGGTTGAAACGTTACAAGGAAGAAAGACTCTTTTTTGTCTTCTTGATTGGTAAAACCTGAACATGCAAGATGATGATATCTGTATCAGAAGCATCCTATCTTATTCCCAATAATTTTGCTAATGCTTTATTTTTGATAATGGGTAAGATTCCAAAATGTGTCCAAAAAGATAAATTAAAAAGCATAAAACTTCCTATGTACATCTTCAGTCTTATATTGACAAACAAATTCAATCTCACCTAATGTTTTAACTTAACGCGAATTTAATGCCTAAAAAAATCAATTCGTTTTTAAGATCCATTTTTTCAGAAATATCATGAAATAGGTTGAAACAGTCTATTGACATTCTCTTCTTCGTTTACGGAAGGTAAGAATATCAACTTCCTCCGGTTTTCACGTAAGATACGTGAGTAAAAGATAAAATGAATCACAAGCTATTTTATAAATTATTACGTTATGGTTTGGTTGGCCTTTTTGCGTTTATAGTTTATTTTTTGATGATTTTGCTCACCTTGGAATTTTTAAAGTGGCCACTTATTTGGGGAAATTTACTTGCAACTTCTTGCGCTGCTTTTGTTTCTTATTTTGGCCATCATTCTCTTACCTTTCAAAAAAAAGGTAAGCATTTTCGTTATTTTCCTCGATTTTCTTTTCAATTTCTTTTAGCCTTCCTTTTTAGCACATGGATCATGCATCAGGTAGTGCAAAATAGCTGGCCTTATGTTTATGCTGTATGTGTTGTTTCTATTGTCCTTTCTACGATTAATTTTTTAGTGATGCAATTTTGGACTTTTTTTAAACATCATCCTATTGATGATGAAATCAAAAAACAACGTTTTAAATGGCCGAAGAGTTTTTCACCTTTAAGTGAAAAAGAAAAAGAAGCTGCTGAAGCCTTTACGAAAAGATGGCATTTTGTTTTGCCCAAAAAATATCAGCTTATTGAAGCCTTTAACCATTCTTTTCCCTTAAGTCTTCTTCCTAAGCAAAAAAAATATAAAACATTGGAAATTGGAGCAGGCCTTGGTGAACATCTCTCGTATGAAAAATCGGAACATCAAGACTATTATTGCGTTGAACTAAGAAAAAGAATGGGAGATGAAATTTCCAAGCGTTTTCCAAATGTGAAGCTTATTATTGGAGATTGCCAAAAAAAATTGGATGTAGAAAGCCATTTTTTTGATCGTGTTTTGGCGATCCATGTTTTAGAGCATTTACCCAACTTGCCCAGCGCTTTAAAGGAAGTTTCCCGTCTTTTGAAGCCAAAGGGTCTTTTTTCTCTTGTGATTCCTTGTGACCCAGGGTTTACATATGGTTTTGTTAGAAAAATTTCTGAAGAAAGAATTTTTTCCAAGGCGTATAAGATGAGTTATAAACCTATTATTCGGCGTGAACATATCAACTCGCCAGCTGAAATTATACGCTGTTTAAAAAAGCATTTTCTCTTAGAAAAAAAATCTTTTTTTCCCTTTAAGATTCCCTTTGTTCATCTTAATTTATGTATTGGAATGCATCTTAGAAAAAAATAGACGAAAATCTTCTTTAAAGCGAATTGCGTTCTTTAGTTTGACTTTTTAACACAAGCATTTTTTAAATAAGAGATATGTATCGATGCCAATAAAAGATCCTTGATGGAACTTTGAGAGGTTTTTTGATTTTTCTTAGTCAAGGGATGGTCAGGCTGGATCCCAATAGGGCAAACTCCTGCTTGCTTAGCACAGAGAAGGTCTGTATCTCGATCTCCAATCATATAAGAATGTTTGAGGTCAATAGGATAGAGTTTTTCTGCTAAAAAAAGAAAATAGGGGGAGGGTTTACGACATTTGCAAAAATGGCTCAGGGATGGAACAGCCCCTTTAGGGTGATGATAACAGTAAAAAGTGTCTGTAATAGAGATTTTTTCTTCCACAATCAAAGTCATCAATTGGAGGTGAATCGCTTTTAGATTTTGAAGAGTTGTTTTTCCTTTGGCATAACTAGATTGGTTAGAAACAATAAAAAGTAAAAAACCCTCTTTTTGCAATTTTTTCATGCCATCTAAACTTTTATCTATAAGAACAAGGTCAGATGGAACGCGAGGAGCTTCCCATTCATCCGTATCTTTATAGTAGATATTATGGTTAATCACACCGTCTCGATCAAGAAAGACAGCAGGAGATTTTTTCATCTGTGCTTTCCCATTTTGTTTGATATTGCTTGAGCTTGGGGTGTGAAATAATCAAATGCCAGATGACCGATTGGAAAGCTTCTGTTTGGGGGGTGATATGCATCTCATTGATGACCGGGATTAAAATTGCAATATCTGCTACTTTTGCTGTATAACCTCCATCTCGGCCTACAATTCCAAAAGTTTTTGCACCTATAGTCTTAGCATAGTTTAAAGCCAAGATGAGGTTGGAACTGATCTTTTTTTCCTTGTTTCCTCCTCCAACAGAGAAAATAAGTAAGCCATCTTGATGATTGAGATGAGATGTTTTTAGATAAGCTTCAAAAATGGTTTCAAACCCTTCATCATTGGTGCGGGCAGTAAGCTCAGAGATATTGTCTGTTGGAGCATAAGATTCAATACCAGTGATTTTTCGAAAGTCATTGACAGCATGGGAAGCATTTGCTGCGCTTCCCCCTAATCCAAGGATAAAAAGGCGTCCTTGATTTTTTTTGATGAAAAAGAGCTTCTCTACAAGCTTTTCAAGGTTTTTACAATCTATTTTCTTAAGGATTTGTCTTGTTTCGTCAAGAAAAGATTGGCAAAAGTCCATATGTATTACTCCATGCTTTTAGAAAATTCTTTGATTCCCGAAAAAGAGCCGATTTCATAAAACCGCTTTTTTGTTTCATAAGCTGCTAAATGATTTGATCGGATCAAATTTTTATACAACGTCCCTAAATCCAAAGGCTTATCTAAAGGTAAATCCTTAAAGGCCTCTTTTGAAAACACACTCAGGCCATAGTCGATGTAGCGCAAATTAGATGATTTTTTTCCTTTCTCATAGGAAAGGATTTTTCCTTTCTCATAGGCAATATTGCTTGTATCCCATTGATTAGAGTTTCTATAAATCGTCATCAACCCTTTCTTTTGACTTTTTATAAAAGCATTTTGAACCGAAAGAAAATTGCAAAGAAGGTAAGAGTCTCCATACATTACAAAAAAATGAGAACTCAGTTTATGATAGATTTTTCGAATCGATCCTGCTGTTCCAAGAAGAGGGGTCCCATCATAGAAAAACTCAATTTTAAGATCTTGATCGTTTTGCTTTTTTAAATACTTTTCTATCATCTCCCCCTTGTATCCTAAGCAAAAAATCATCTGTTTAATATTTTGCTTTTTGAGCATTTCTAATTGGAGACTCACAAAAGGCACTTGATGGATCAAAATCATAGCCTTTGGAATGCTTTCCGTTAAAGGACGAAGTCGTGTTGCCAGCCCCCCTGCTAAAATAATGATAGGAAACATGTCGCTCATTGACTTAAAACTTGGGTTCCTAAGTAATCAAATTTAAAACGGAGTTCATGCAGCCCATGTTTTTTCATTGCAGAACGTAATTTAATTTTATCATTAGCATAAAACATCAAAAATCCTCCACCTCCAGCACCAATCATTTTTCCTCCAATAGCGCCATTTTTTAGTCCAGCTTCATAGCAAGCATTGATTTTATCATTGCTCATTTTTAAAGAGCGCTTTTTTTTATGTTCCCAATGCTGATTCATAAGCTTAGCAAATGTTTTTAAATCATTATCTAAAAGAGATTGTTTGCTTTCTTCTCCTAAGCTTTTAATGAAATGGAGATTTTCTATCATAGATGGATCCATTTTTTTACTTTTTTTATCTTGCTCTTCTAAAATGCCTGAAGCTGATCTAGAATACCCCGTAAAAAATAAGAGTAAATTGTCTTCTAAATTATAGACTGTTTCATTTTTCAGCTTAAGTGGGGAAGCTTGAATCTTCCCATTTTTCAGAAATTCAAAGGAGGTGATTCCTCCAAAAGAGGCAATATATTGATCTTGCTTGCCAATGGGTTCTTTTAAGATATCAAGTTCGATTTTACATGCCGAAGAAGCAAGTTCATAGGGAGAAACAATATCTTTATTTAAAGTATAGAGAGCTTTTAAAAAAGCTGTTGTAAAACTTCCCGAAGAACCAAGACCTGTTCCTGCCGAAATATCGGCAATGCTTGCCATTTCGAGATAGGAAACATTGACTTTTACATATTTTAAAGCTTCTCTAATAATAGGATGTTTGATTTTTTCAATAGAATCTACTCTTTCAAGTTTGGAATATTTAATGACAAACTCCTTGAGAAGCATAGACGTTGTATGAAGTGTAATATAAACATATTTGTCAATTGCAGCAGCAATTAAACTTCCTCCAAAATGACGGTAGTAAGAAGGAAGGTCAGTCCCACCACCTCCCAAAGTGATACGAAGCGGGCTACGAGTAATAATCATAAAAGGGCCATTTGCTTAGAACTTTCATAAACTGTTTCTATAATTTTAAGAGTTTCTTTAGCATCAGCTAAAGTTGGACCTAAGTTTTTTCCCTCTTTAATGCTTTGAAGAAAATGTTTAAACTCGACTTCCCAAGAATTATCTTGACGTGGATACTCCCATATGACTGTTTCGGGAGGTCCCATTTCTTTAAGCATTTTATAATAAGTCAATTTTTCTAGTCCGTAACTTCCTCCAAGCCCATCAATCATTAGTTTTCCTTTTTTACCATAAATCTCAAAGCTAAAGAGGTTTTTCCATTCGGTACAACTTGCATGAAGAAAAGCAATTTGATTTTTTGGGGTTTTAAGAAGAAGAAATCCATTATCTTCAACAGGCATATCCCAAAAATAGGTATGAGAAAAGCCTTGAATTTCGCAAAAAGAACTTTCAAGGATCCAGCGTGACAAATCGATTAAGTGAACCCCTTGATCCATCAATTCACCTCCTCCAGATAAATGAGGATGAGCCCTCCATTCTTTATCATAGCCAATCCGTCCCCCATGCCCGTAGCGAGCTCGGATATACATCAGCTCTCCAATGGCTCCTTGTTCGATCAATTTTTTAGCCTTTTGAAAAGCTCGATGATACCTGTGATTGTAACCCACATGAACAATTCCCCCTTTTTCTTGTGCAAGAGCCTCGAGTTTGTCAATTTGCAGAGAAGAAGTCGCAGCTGGTTTTTCAAGGAGTAAATGTTTTTGACTTTTAATCACTTTTTGAGCAATCCGAGGAAGCTCTGAATGGGAGGTTGCTGCGATCACAAGATCGATCTCTTGATTTTCATCTAACATTTTTTCCCAATTTTCATAAGCAGCTCTCTTGGGAAAAAGTTTTTTAGCACGCTCCAAATAAATATCTGCGCAAGCTATAAGTTCAACTCCTTGCAGATTTGTCGCACGCCTCTTTCCAATCAGTCCACATCCGATGATTGCAGCTTTCATATTTGACTTTCAATTGTAATATTTCGGTCTTCAGGAATAATACGGCGAAGGGTATAAACATCACTTTTCTTTAAGATTTTTTTAAATGTGTGCAGATTTTTCCAAGGATCCCATACCGCTGAAATGAGTTTTCCTGTGATCCCATCACTTTCTTTTGAGGCAAGATAAACAGCAAGCTTTGCCCCATATTCAAGAGGGGTTCCCCCTTCTTGATTCACCTTTTCCATGTTTTCATAAAAAGCCTTTCCGACTTTTTTTGGCCCTGCTTCTAAAAGAAGCTTTGTCATTTTTGTCATAAGAGCCCCAGGAGCAATGGCATTGACATCGATATGATGTCCTTCTATCTCTAATGCGAGGGTTTCAACAAAACGAACAAGTGCTGCTTTTGAACTGGCATAAGAACTGATCCGAGGAAGAGGTTTTGTAGCTCCCCCTCCTGAAAGATTAATGATTTTCCCATATTTTTGCTTTTTGAAGTAAGGTACGATTTTGCGGCAGAGATAAACAGGTCCATAAAAGTTAATTTCAAAAGCCTTTTTCCACTCTTCCCAGTCGGTTTCTTCTAAAAGGCCAAAAGGACCATAGATGCCTGCGTTATTCACCAAAATATTAAAATTTGAATGAAAAGAGACAACCTTTTCAAAAAGAAAATCGATTTCTTTAGGATTCGAAATGTCAATCTTTTCAATGGCAATCTTTTGCCCTTCGTGAAGGTAAGGAGTTAGGCTTTTGCTTACCTCTTCAAGATCTGATAAAGTGCGGGAGCAAAGAAAAAGAGATGCACCCTCTTTCACAAATTGAATTGCAATCTCTTTACCAAGCCCTTTCCCAGCCCCTGTAATCAATGCCATTTGGTTTTTTAATTTCATCTGTTTTTTCCTAATGTAATCACTTGAATATCTCCTTCTTTAGAAGAAATAGGAAAGAAAAATCCGCTTTGGTCTATGACCATTTTTCGATGCATTTTATCGAAGAGTTTAGGGTCAAGGATTTGAAATTCTTCCCATTTCGTAGCTAAAATAAGAGCATGAGCCCCTTCAAAAACCTCATCGATCGTCTCACAAATTTTTACTTTCTCAAATGCTTTTGGTAGTTGTTTTACTTGAGGATCAAAAGCAAAAACAAAAGCATTTTCTTCTAGTAACTTTTGACAAAGATAAAGAGCTGTAGAACGACGGGTTGCATTTGTATTTGGCTTATAAGCAAGACCAAGAAGGGCAATTTTTTTTCCTTTAAGGAGCTTTAAGTTTTCCTTAAGAGAGCGTATTACCCATAATTTATGATGTTCATTGCTTTCAATAATAGTATTGATCAGTTTGGTTTGAAGGGCATGCTCTTTTGCTTGACTCATTAAAAATTTTATATCACGAGCTAAAGTTCCTCCTCCAAAGCTTTCCCCAGGGTGGATGAAAGCTTTTTCTCCAACTCGGGACTCTTTGCGAAGCGCTTTTTCTACTTCATAAGGATTAGCTCCAACTTTTTCACAAAGCGTTGCAAGTTCATTGGTA
Source organism: Simkania sp. (assembly GCA_028281425.1). Lineage (GTDB taxonomy): Bacteria > Chlamydiota > Chlamydiia > Chlamydiales > Simkaniaceae > JANQJX01. The sequence goes on along the minus strand of JANQJX010000210.1, from coordinate 6,957 downwards.
TAAGTAATACAAAGTGCAAGAAACGCATTCAAAGCATGCTTGGCCATCTCGGCAGATTCAATAGAAACCCAAAGAATTTCATTGGTAAAAGGAGTTAAAAGCCTCTCTAATCTTTCTTTTGGGAAGTTAAAATCGGCACCAATCACAATGCGTTCTTGCTTCCTAAAAGCTTTAAGAGCTTCTCCTAGCCTTAGATTTTCTGGAGAGTAGGCAAAATGGACTTTCTTTTTAGGGTATTGTTTTTCATATTCCTTTTTAAGTCTTCGCACAGTGCCCACAGGAACTTGAGAAGAAAGGAGTAAAATTGCCCCTTCTTGAATCCAAGAAAAAATGGATCTGATCTTTTCTTTAATAAACAAAACATCTGCTTTGTCTTGATCATCAACAGGAGTATCGAAGCAAATCCAAATGATTTCCCCTTCTTCTATAACAGAAAGATCTTTTGTAAAAGAAAGAGAACCTTTTTTAAGTCCCTTTTGAATCAAAACATCAAGGCCAGGTTCATAGAGAGGAGCTTTTCCTTTTTTAAGGAGTGTAACTTTTTCATCAAGGCCAATGATATTTTCAAATTCTTTTGCTAAAACTCCTGCTGTTACACTTCCTAAATGCCAGAGGCCGTAAATAATGATTTTCTTTTTTCGTAAATCCATAGATTTTTTTGCAGCCAGTCTAATGTTTTTTTCACTCCTTCTTCAATGGTTACTTTGGGTTTCCACCCTAATTTTTCTATTTGACTAACATCTAAGAAAATAAAGGGATTATCCCCTACCCATCCCTGCTTTCCACCAGTATAATGCAAAGTAGGATTGAGTCCTAATTGCTGTGTGATACAACGGATAGAAAAATCAACGTCAATATACCCCGGAAAACCCAAGTTAAAGATGTTAAGTTTCTCTTTTTTTTTGTTGATAGCAAGAAGCATTGCATCAATGCAATCTTGGACATACATGTAAGATTTCCGTTGCTTCCCATTCCCAAAAACTTTTAAATCGTTAGGATTAGCACATAATTGTTGGTAAAAATCATACACATGACCGTGAGAATATCTCTCTCCTAAAACCGAAACAAAACGGAAAATCCACCCCCGGAAGCCAAAACCTTCACAATAAGCAGAAATAAGAGATTCCCCTGCGACTTTTGAAGCTCCGTAAAGTGAAGTTTGAATAGGAAAAGAGACTTCTTCAGGTGTGGGAAAAACCTTTGGTTCTCCATACACAGAACCCGTTGAGGAAAAAGCAATTTGATCGATCCCATTCAATCGCATTCCTTCTAAGATGTTGAATGTAGCGACTATATTTTGATTGAGATCTTTTTCAGGGTGTTGTAATCCAAAGCGAACATCAGCGTTTGCGGCGATATGAAAAATAAAATCATATCCTTTCATCGCATGAAAAAGAACTTCTTTATCAAGAAGATCTCCTTCGACAAGAGAAAAAAGAGGGTTTTTTTGAGCATCTTCTAAAAATTCGATAAAACCGGTTGAAAAATTATCAAAGACCCTAACTTTGTATCCACATGCAAGGAGACGATCTGTCAAATGAGATCCAATAAAGCCGGCGCCACCTGTGACAAAGCATCGCTTCATCTTTCTCTTTCTCCTACTTGACTCAAAATTGCCTCACTTTTTTTTGAGGATTGCTTTATAACCCGATCGATAATATATCTGGGACGTTGTTTTACCTCATCATAAATTCTTCCGATATATTCTCCTAAAATTCCAATTGATATCAGTTGAATCCCCCCCATAAAAAGAATCATTACAAGAATAGAAGGAAGGCCATGAGGGTAATTATAATGAAAAATAAATTTGCTGATAAAAATATAGCAAATGCCTATAAAAGCAATGAATGCTAAGAAAATCCCAGAAAATAGCAGAAAGGTTAAAAAGTAAGAAGAAAATCCAAAAACACCATTAAACCCAATTTTAAATGATCCGGTAAATCGGTTGTATTTCCCTTTTCCTACAAAACGGGCATCTCTTTCATATTGAACCATTGCTTGTTTGAATCCAACAAAAGAGACAAGTCCACGTAAAAAACAATGGCTTTCGGGAATTTTACGCAACTCTTCAATCACGCGTCTTGAAATCATCCGAAAATCCCCTGTATTTACGGGAATCTCTATATTGGCAATCTTATTAATGAGCTTGTACCCAAAATAAGAAATGGTTTTTTTTAAGAAGGTTTCGCCTTTTCTCTTTTTTCTTTGAGCACAGACAACTTCAAACCCTTCTTGCATTTTTTCATACATTTTTTGAATGAGTTCTGGAGGATCTTGGAGATCTACATCAATCACGACGCAATATTGCCCGCGACAATTTAAAATCCCTGCCATATTAGCTGCAGGCTGTCCAAAGCGACGGCTAAATTTGAACATAGAAATGTTTGAATTTTTCTCAATTTCTTTTTTGAGGATATTTTCGGTCTGATCAGGAGAAGGATCTAAGCAAAAGAGAACTTCATAAGAACCGATATTCTCAACAACAGGAATCAATCTTTTTAAAAAAGGTCGAATGTTATTTTCTTCTTTATATACAGGGACTACAATCGAGATTAATGGCATGGCTTTATCCGGGCTTTATTAGCATTGATCATAAGAGGCTTCCTAATATTACAGAAGAAGGCCCAAAAGAATGGTCAAAAGACATAGTTTGCCGCTTGAGCATCTTCATAAAACATTTTAACCGTTTCTAAAGAATACTCTGTTAAATTCTTTCCAAAATTTTTTGTTGCCTCAATCAAACTGGGGGTCATAGTGATAATATCACAACCACATTCTTCTGCTTGTCGAAGGTTGAGAGCTTCTCTTGGACTTGCCCATAAAATCTCAAAATTGGAATATTCAACAATCAATTGCGTTGCTTCTTTCATGATTGGCATAGGATCAATTCCTGTATTGGCAATACGTCCTGCAAAGATTGAAAAAATGATATGAGATGAGGAATCTAAAACAGGAATCACTTCTTTGATTTGTTTTAAAGTAAAAATTGCTGTGATATTAAGAGAAATTCCACCTTTCGATAAACGGTTTAAAATAGGAGCTGTTGACTTTCCCTGGGTATTAGTGATGGGAATTTTTACATAAATATTTTCTCCGTAAGAAGCGATATTTCGTGCTTCATCTTCCATTTCAGAAAGTTCATCTGAAAAAACTTCAAAAGAAATGGGCATATCGGGAATTAAGCCCACCATGTCTTGGAGAAAGGTTCTATAATCTTGAACCCGAGAACGTCTCATAAGAGTTGGATTTGTTGTAAATCCGCTGACTTTTTTATTTCTATACGCATGTACCATTTGCTCTTTATCTGCACTATCTAAAAAAAGTTTTATTCTATACATATTTTCTTTTCCTATTTCACTTATAACGAGACATTTCCCTTCTTAAGCAAACCCAATTTTACTACCCCCAAACATTATACATATTTTTTTAAAATGCGAAACTCATGTGCAATAAAGAAGTGCGCAAATAAAAGATTGAATACCACATATAATCAATTTTACCTATAAAGTCTATTTTTATTAAGAGGAACAGAAAAAATAGGAAAAAACTTTGTGAAATGTAAGAGTCGCATTCAGGAGGACGATTCTAGTAAAAAGGTGACAGGCCCATCGCTTGATGAGCTCCACTTCCATAAGAGCGCCAAAACAGCCCGTTTCAACCTTTTCTTCTCCAAGTTCTTTTCTAAACTCATCAACAAACCGATCATAAAGAGGCTTTGCTTCAAAAGAAGCAAAAGCCTTTTGAAAAGAGGGACGCCTTCCTTTTTGCACACTTCCATAAAGAGTGAACTGAGAAATCATAAGGACTGAGCCTTCAGTTTCTTTAAGAGAAAGATTCATTTTTTCTTCTTGATCTGAAAAGAGACGTAAGCTGGGAATTTTTTTTGTGAAATAAGAAATAGAATGACAAGAGTCTCCATGTTTTAATCCCAGAAACAACACAAGTCCTTTCCCAATACGTCCAATGACTTTACCTTTGACTGTCACATGAGCTCTTTTAACACGTTGAATCAAAATTCTCATCAAACACCCTTAAATGGAAGTCCCTTGAACTGGAATTTTTCACCTTGAACTCTTCTTTTATCAAAAACTTGATTGGGGTTAAATCGCCTCATCTAAATGGATGATGTCAACTTAAACCCAATCAAGTTTTCGAAAAAATTAAGAATTCCTTTCAAAAAATCTCAGTTTAAGACACTCTCTTAATAAGATTTTGCAAAAATCACCCTTCTTGGACTTTTTTTCCCCGTAAAAAGACAGCTTCCTTCTTTTTGATCTCCATCTAAAGGAATGCAGCGAATTGAGACATTTAACTTTTCACTCATCTGTTTTTCAATCGAAGGATCTCCACACCAATGGACACTTGCAAACCCTTTTTTCGTTTTAAAAAAATCATCAAAGTCACTTAGAGAATTGATTTCAACAAGATGTTCATTTTGAAACGCTTGGGCTTTTTCAAAAAGATGGTTTTGCACTTCATCGAGTTGATGACAAAGAGTTTGGCAAAATTCTTCTTCTTGTTGCCACTCGATTTCTTTGACTTTGCGTGTTCTTTTTCCCACGCTTAAAGTTTTTTCTTTTAGCTCTCTTTGACCCACTTCAATGCGTATCGGTATCCCTTTCTTAATCCAAAACCAAATTTTTTCCCCTCCTCGAAGCTCCCTTTCATCGATGATCACTTCTACTTTTTTTCCATGATAAGAAAGGATCTTGAGCTTTTCTTTTAATCGATAACAGTAACTCAAGATATTTTTTTTACTTTCTATAGAATGGATAAAAGGAATGATCACCACATGAGCTGAAGCAATTCGAGGAGGAAGAATAATGCCATCATCATCTCCATGGGTCATCACAACTCCTCCAATGAGGCGAGTTGTCACACCCCAAGATGTCGTCCAAGCAAAAGAGTGATTCCCTTCTTGATCGCGAAAAGCAATGTTCATCGCTTTTGAAAAGTTTTGTCCAAGAAAATGGGAAGTTCCTCCTTGAAGCGCTTTTCCATCTTGCATCATCATTTCAAAGGTATAGGTATTCACCGCCCCAGGAAAACGCTCTGTTTCGGTTTTTTCTCCTTGAATGACCGGAATTGCTAAAATGTTTTGTGCAAAATCGACATAAACCTTAAGTATTTTCATCGTCTCTTCTAAAGCGTCTTCTTTTGTAGCATGAGCCGTATGCCCTTCCTGCCATAAAAATTCTGTTGTACGCAAAAAAAGACGTGTACGCATTTCCCAGCGAACCACATTGGCCCATTGATTGATAAGGAGAGGAAGATCTCGATAAGACTGAATCCATTTCGAAAACATCTCTCCAATCATCATTTCAGATGTAGGACGTACAATCAAAGGCTCTTCAAGAGGGCTTGCAGGAGTAAGATTCCCTTCTTGATCTTTTACCAAGCGATGATGTGTAACAATTGCACATTCCTTGGCAAAACCCTCAATATGTTTAGCCTCTTTTTGAAGATAACTTAGAGGAATAAAAAGGGGAAAGTAAGCATTTTGATGCCCTGTTTCTTTGAATTTTTGATCGAGAATATTTTTCATATTCTCCCAAAGAGTATACCCCCAAGGTTTGATCACCATACATCCGCGTACAGGAGAGTGCTCTGCTAAATCAGACACTTTAATGGCTTCTTGATACCACATAGGAAAATTTTCCAACCGTGTTGGCTCTATTCCAGTTTTGCGTTTTTTCCCCATGCTTTTAAGATTCCTCCATGAGCTCGGTTTTTAAGACATGACGCATTTGATAGCGTATTTCTTGTAAATCATTCAAATGGTAATCTTTTTTTAAAAGAGAAAAAGTATTGAGAAGCATCCCCTCTTTTACCTTTGTATTAGGAAGAAGAACCTCATCTAAAAATTTTTTTTTAGGAAAAGCAAGGGCAATACTTCCTTGATGGAGATATCCTTGCCTACCCCTCCTCTGAGCTGCTCCCGCCACTTTCTTCCCATCAATCATCACATCATAGCGTGTCGGATTGGCCATACAAAAATATTTACAATTCTCATCTAAAGGATAAGGCTGGTCTGGAAGTAAAAAAGGAGCTTTAGTCTCCTGAATAAATCTCTTGACTGCCCTTTTAACACGATGATTGATAAAATGGTAGTTATCAAGAGTATTGATTGAAAATTGAGAAAAGTTAGAAGGGACTAAAACCGAAAAGGCCAGATCAAAAAGATGAAAAACAAGACCTCCTCCTGTAGGACGCACCGCAAGATCTATCTTTAATTTTTCAACGCTTTCCAAAGAGAGGTATCTTTCTGGTTTAATAAAAAACCCATACGTCATGCTTTCTCTTTCCCAATCATAAAAATGGAGAAGGGGGGAATCATCAGGATGCATCCTTCTTAGGAGCTTTGCATCCAGAGCCATGTTTTCTTGAGCTCTTTTTGTTCCACTATCGAGCAATTTCCACACAGGATTTATCTCACTTGAAATTGACTTAAAACCTGAATTTCGGTTTTTTTACTGACTCTCAGGCACTTTGGCTCTTCCCTTTGCAAAAACAGCCAAAAATTTAAGAGGAAAATCCTTCAGATTCTCTTGCAATAAAAACCCAAAACTCAGGTTTAAATGGTATCAAATGAGGAGTTAAAAAAACAGATCTGAGAGTTGAATTTACAAAAAAGAAGATAAGCCTCACAATGGAGGGTAGAGCCGGTAGATTAAAGTCTGTTTTAAAGTCTCCGCTTTTTTAAAAGGAGTTTTTAATATTCCTCTACTTAAAAGTCAGTGACTTAGGTTGAAACAAAATTGAGAAAAAAAGATAAAGCTTAGAGCATAAGAAATGCCTAGTCTGTATTTTGCGTGCTCCCTCTTTCGAAAAGAGATAGATGATTATTTTTTGAAATGCGGGTTAAAGATTCCCTTAAGAGATGGGTTCTTTAAAACCCCTAGATTTTTGTATTTAGATAAGGAAAACGGTAGTTATGTTTGATAAATTTACAAATAG
>JANQJX010000145.1 GCA_028281425.1 Simkania sp. | reverse complement strand
TAAAGATCGGATAAAACCGCAATGGCTCCTCCTTTTTTTGCTTCTTCGATATAGAGATTCCCATCAAATTTTTTGCCCTTTCTTGCAATGAAAAGGCTATTTGGAAGAACAAATTGAGAATGGTTACAAAGTCCTCGAATTTCTAATTCTTTATTCCCATAGATCTTGACATCCAAACAGGCAAATAGTTTTTTAAGCGGCATTCCATTTCCCATAAAGATCCTCTAAAATTTCAACTTCTTGAATACTATCTGCCTTCTTGGGATCAAAACGGGGATCTCCCTTGGGATATCCAAAAGGATCATCGAGAGGAATCGCAAGATATTTAAATGTACGTTGCATGATTTTTTGAAAAGCAGGAGCAGCGCAGCGTCCCCCAAAATAGGTTTTCCCAATTCCAGGCAAATAACAATGCTTAGGTTCATCAATTGCAATTGCAAGGACAAAACGGGGCTGGTGTGCAGGGGCAAAACCGATGAATGAAGAAAAGTGGGTTTTTCGGCAGTAGACCCCTCTCACAACTTTCTCCGATGTTCCTGACTTACCCGCTTCTGTATATCCCAAAATATCAGCCATTTTTCCTGTGCCTCCTTTTACCCCTAATTTTAAGGCAGCAATTAATTCTCGAGTGATATAGGGTTTAAGAAGAGATTTTCCCATTTTTTTGGTGATATGCTGTTGGATGACCTTTCCCTCTTTTACAATCTTTTGAATAAACGTAGGCTTCACATCAAACCCCCCATTGGCAATAATGGCATACGCTTTTAACATTTGAAATGTTGTCGTTAAAAGGTTGTGTCCTATTGCTAAAGAGTAGGGAGTCGGCTTTGACCACAAAACCCTTTTTGATCCCCTTTTTTCTTGAGGTGAAGGAAGAAGTCCTAAGCATTCTCCAGGAAGCTCTATTCCTACCTTTTTGCCAAATCCAAACACTTCACTGAGTTGCTCTCGATACCACTCTTCACCAAGAGCCATCACAACCCTTTGAATTAAGCGAGCGACATAAATATTTGAAGATTTTTGAATCCCAAGATACATGTTTAAATAGCGATGCTTTGTAATTTCTCGGAGAGGTCTTCTTCCGGGAAAGGATCCATCCCATGTAGGAATCATCTCTTGGGGAGAAAAAAGAGGTTTTTTTCCTCGCTTGATAAGTTCCTCATTGGCTAAAAAGGCAATGGCAACCGAAAGGGGCTTCATTGTTGATCCCGGCTCAAAACAATCGGTTAAAGCATGTACCTTTGTTGCATCGATTTTTTTACAATCATTATAAAAAGCTTGATACTTAGAAGGGTTAAAACCGGGAAATTGAGCAAGAGCAATAATTTCTCCCGTATAGGGATCCATCATCACAGCCCATCCTCTTTTAGCCCCAGCTCTCTTAACCGCTTTTTCAATCTCTTCTTCTGCAATAGCTTGGATAAAAGGCTCAACTGTTAGATAAATATCTGCTCCATTTTCTGGCTTTGAGAGGATGATTCCTTGCTCAAGAGAATGCTTAGGGGAACGCAATTGCAGTTTTTTCCCCGGTTTACCCGTTAAGAGCCTGTCAAAATAAAGCTCTAATCCTCCTGTTGGAAAAAGTCGGTTTGTTTTTGGATCCCGTTCATCTCTCACCGTATGAAGCACAGTCCCAAGCAATTTTCCATAAGGATAAAAGCGCTTATAATCCTCAATAAAATAAAGGGCATTGGAGGGAATTTTTTTCCATTTTGCATAAGGAAGCCACCAATTTTGAATCCTTTCTTTTTCTTTTTCGGTCAGCCATTTTTTAAGTTTACGACTATGGGATTTCATCAGAAGATTTTTGAGTAATCGATTCTTTTCTTCCCAACTCGAAGAGAGAAGATCTCCAATTTGATCTGTAAGTTCTTCAACCAAAATCCTCGGAATCGATAAAGGATCGACATAAAAATGATACCTTTTCACATTTCCAACCAAAAGAACCTCTTTATTCAAATGGTCTCCTTTAAGAGAGTATCTTGCAAAAAAACAGCCTCTTTTAGCCGACTTACTTGTGACAAAATGGTGCTGTGCTTCGGCTCTTTTAGCCCATTTTTCCCCTTCAATGATTTGGAGATGATAAAAAGCTACAATGATAAACGAAAAAAGAAAAAGCAAAAAAAAGGCCACGAGCATCAAACGCCGCTTCTCTTGAAGCTCCACTTACTCTTTCTCCATGATGATCACCTCAGAAGGCTTTGGTTGCTTCAAATGACTAAATTGAGGCTGTTGCAGCCATTTGATCAATTGATGGGGATTTTCTTTTTTTTCAATTTCAAGCATTAAGGCTCTATTTTCTTCTAAAAGCATTTGAACTTTTTTTTCTAACTTTGGAATTTCAATTTTAAACTGAGTGATTCTATTGAGCTTATGAATATAAGAAAAAACAAGAAACGCTGCAATGAAAATACAACAAAGAAGACGAATTAATAAATAAAAACTCACATCTCAAAACATATCTATTTACAATTTTTCAGCAAAACGGAGTTTAGCACTCGTCGAACGACGGTTACGAAAACCTTCTTTGCGTGAGGGAGTCAGAGGAGATTTTGTAAGTAATTTCAAAGAGGGCAATGTCACAATCTCTTGAATCCCCTCAATTTTTTTAAGTGGTCTTGAAGCTTCTCTAAAAATATTTTTAACAATGCGATCTTCTAAACGGTGAAAAGAAAGGGCTCCGATTCTTCCCCCATAAGAAAGCTTTTGAATGGCTTTTTTAACTCCTTCGGTAATCGATTCGAGTTCTCGATTCACAAAAATTCTAAGAGCTTGAAAAATAAGGGTGGCAGGATGAAGTTTTTTTCGTATTTTATGAATCGATGCCGTGATAATATCGCTGAGTTCTTTGGTTGTCTCAATGTATTTTTTTTTGCGTGCCTTCACAATTGCAGAGGCTGCCCGTTTGGATTGGGGTTCTTCCCCAAATTCTTTAAAAATTTTTCGAAGCTCTTTTTCGCTATAATGATTGACAACATCGCTTGCAGAGAGCTTCTGTTTTTGATCCATCCGCATATCAAGCGGTCCCTTCCTATTAAAACTAAATCCTCTGTTTTCTTCATCTAATTGCATGGATGACACTCCAAAATCAAAAAAAAAACCATCGACTTGATCGACCCCTTTGTTTTTTAAAAAAGCATCTAAATCCCGAAAATTTCCGTGGATAAAAATCACCTTCTTGCCGAGATATTCTAGCTTTTCCCTTGCAATTTCAAGGGCTTTTTTATCTCGATCACATCCAAAATAGGTCTCAATTTCTGGATGATCTAAAAGCAATGCTTTTGCAAATCCTCCAGCTCCTAATGTCCCATCAAAAAAGGTTTTCATCTTTTTTGATTTAAAAAATTCTAAGCTCTCCTCGAGCATCACCGGGACATGTTTCATCAAATTTTCTCATACTCTTCTTGCAACTGAGGAGAAATTTCTTCTTTTTTATCTCCCGTTTCATCAAGAAGAGCAAAAGCTTCTTGACTCATGTTTAAAAGAGTCTCTTCACTTCCTTCTAAATAAGTCTCAAGATCATTTTCATACTTCTCTTCGGGCCAAATTTCAATTTTGCTTAAGACTCCTGCGATAACGATTCCCGATTTAACTTTTCCCGCCTTCTTTAAAGGATTTGGCAAGACCACGCGTCCCAACTTATCACACGTTGAGTGGTGGAGAGTGGAAAAGAAAAGAGTAAAAAACTTTTGGTAGCGCGCACTGTGTTGTTTCTTCTGAAACTTTGCTACAATCTTTTCAATATCTGAGCGTTTATAAATCGCAAGAGATCCTCCAAGACCCAAAGCAATTGTAAACTTAAGTTCTCCCTCTTCAATGAGTCCATAACGCATGGCTTGAGGCAATACAAAGCGGTTCTTACTATCCAATTTGGTTTTGACTGAGCCACTAAAGAAGTGCATCGATCCTCTCACATGCCATGGTTTTTCCACTTATTTCCACATGCTATCATTGAAACTGAAATTGAGCAAGATTTTTACCAAAAAAAAAGGATGTTTTTTTTATTTACTAAGAAATACTCTCTATGAAATAGAAAAAAATACAAAAAGTGGAAATATGTGGAAATAAAATAAAAAAAGGGGTGAAATCTCCCCTTTTGGGATGTCCTTGAATTGACACCATCGATTGCGATTTAAATGATTTGGAACGCATCGAAGTTTTGGTAGAAAGAGGCATTCAAAATGATCACCCCCATTTCGCATCATCCCTCTTTCGAAAAGGTGTGGGCGAGTGTTTTTTGAGGCCTAAGAAATTTTCGAAAGGATAAGTTTGCCACCTCACCTAAAAGGATTTATGGGATATGTGAGCGAAACAAAGCCTGTGGATTTTTCTAGATTGGGTATGCAAAATGCAGGTTAAAAGTGACTTTTTACTCGTCAAAACACCCCGCCAATAACCCCTTCTTTCCAATCATTTAAAATCTCTAATTCTTCTTTAGAAAGGTGAAACGCGTCTCTAAAAGATGTGAATACCGACAACACAGAAACATCGGCTGAATTCTCAAGCAGACCCTTGATATCGTCAGAAAGCTCAACCTGACTTTTGACAACGTTAGAAAGCGTGTGAGTTGCTACCAATTTGGAGTTGTAGTGCCGAATAGATCATTGCCATCTTGTTTAACCCTTATTTTTCATCTCCTTTAAAAAAACCCATAGGCTCTATTTTGATGGAACATCCCATAAATTTTTTTAGGTGAGATTACACATTTTCCTCTCGGGAATTTTTTGGATGTATCGAGGAACAGAGCCTGTGGATTCTTCTAGAGTTGGGATGCAAAATGTAGATTAAAGAGCTTAAGAAAATTTTAAGTCCTATCAAAGGTAGAAAGAAATCACCTAAATGAGTATATAATGGGACTGTTGAAAGCTAGATGTTTTGGGGAGCAATTTTCTATTTTTTTGCAAATATGTTTTGAGCTAAATTGATCTCATCAACTGAAATCTAAGCCACTTAATTCAAAAACACGTTTGCAAAAAAAAGAAAGTTAAAAATCAAAAAATTCAAATTTTGAGCAGTTCCATAATTTAAAGTCACTATTTGGAGGCACCATGACTGAATCTAGAACTATTGATAACTTAGGGTTTGAAGCATCGGTTCGCTGGGCAACTGATCAAGAATTTTTAGACAAAACACTTCTCAAAGATTCTCCTTTTATCCCCAAAGAAACTCAAGTTGATGTCTATACTCCTTTCTATACAAGTCAATTTGATGCAATCTTTCAGCTTCAAAATAGACATCAGCAATGGGCCCTTTTTGCGCCCCCTCTTGGATATCATACACAAAAAATGCGTCTTTTTACCCATCAAATCATCCCCTCTCTTGGAACAGAACAATTGCAACAAAATCAAATTCAAAAAATTCAAAAGCGAAAAAAAAGAGACAAAAAAAAGCAAAAAACAGTCCATCAATGGCAAGAAGAAAGAGAAGAACAAGAAGAAATAAGAGAATCTAAGGCCCTTATCAATCTTCTCGAATATCTTGCCACTTTAGATCAACTTCTAGCAACTATCAACGCAAGACGCAGCCAATATTCAAAAGGGTAACAAAATGGCAAAAGAAAATTGGTTAGATCTTTTAGGCTGGAACAAAACACAAATAGAAGATATTCGTTTTGCTGGCTATTCTTATGTCAAACAAGGACTTTATGAAGAAGCTTTAAAATTTTTTGAAGTGCTTGTGATTCTCTCCCATAAAAATCCTTATGACTTCCAAACCCTAGGAGCCCTTTATCTCGAAACGGGAAACAACCTTTCTGCTCTTAGCTATTTTGAAAGAGCTCTTCAACTCGATTCAACACATGAACCAACTCTCCTAAATCGTGCCAAAGCCCTCTTCCTGCTTGGATACAAAAGGCAGGGACTTGCTCAATCCACAAAGCTCGAAGGAAGTTCAAACGATCTTATCGCCTCAGAAGCACGTGCTTTAAAACTTGCTTATAGTTAAACCCCTTGTAGACATGACCTATTTCTCAAGCTTGATGAATCCTCCTCACAATACGGCTGGAGCTTATCAAAGCATCAAAATACCCCATCTGCTTGACAACATGTCTAGTCATCACATCGTGACACTGGTAATAGAGGGCAGAGATCATCAAAGTTGTGATGACCTCTGCCCGATTCATTTTACATTGGGAATCGTCAGAAATAGATGCAGCTTTAGCAACAGACTCTGCTAAGGAATCAATAAAAATTGGGAGCAATTTGGGGTTCAACAGTCCCATCATCTCTCCATTCAAGAACATACAATGATTTATTGGGGAGAAGATAAAAGACCTTCTCTTTTAATCAGAGGATAACTTCCCTTCTCTTCAAATCCATCCACTTCGCAAGAAAGGGAAGGAAGATCAATTTTATATCCCTCAATGAACTTTTGCCCCCATTCTTTTTTCTTAGACAAGCTCTCTTCTCCACCCAACTTGAGAGATAAAGCCTTGGGCTCTTCAAAAAAAAGAGGAACACTTCCAATAAGCAACGTTTTTTGCCAAAGTTTTTCAAAAGAGGATAAATTTTCTAACACCTCTGCATTAAAATTTTTTTTTAAAATCGTTTTAGAACAAAGCGACATAAAAAGAGAGAGCTTTTTTTTCTCTTCTCCAACTTGCCATCCATAAATCCCTTTTGCAATGGGAATAAGCGACGGAAAAGAGGGTTCAATTTCATCCTCATGAAGAGAAAGGAAAAAATGGCTTCCTCCACTTTTTTCGAGTGCTGCAATGCAATCATGAATTTTGATTTTCCGATCAAAGAGATGATGATCATCTGTCATTAAAAGATAAGAAGCTCCATAGCGACGGTTGGCTATCATCTTTTCTAATAAAGAAGCAAAGTCACTTCCAGGATAATCACAAACTTGAGAAAAATGAACTTTAGGGAATTCAGTTTCTAAATTGAGATAAGCACGGTTAAATTCTGAATTTTGATTATCATAAATGACATAAATCTCATTTACATCACGCACTTTTTGATAAAGAGATTCAATACAAGCATAAAGATGAAGAGGGCTATCTTTAGAAAAAATCAATATATCGGCTTTATTCCGATGGAAAAAGGGGGATGTTAAAGTTTTTTCGTCTCTGCTTGTAAGCGTCAGATAAGAAGGAAGTGAGCGCAAATAAGATTCAATAGCCATCAATTTATGCAAATGGGTTTTATCTTTTCTTCTCTTAAGAACACTTTGATCTTTAACAAGCATCAATTCATCAATAAAAAGAAGTCCTTCAGATCCCATTTCAAAAATGGGATATAAAAAAGCAAAAAAAGCACCTCCATCAATAAAACGACCTTCGAATAGAAGATCTTGAAGACGAATTTTTTGAAAGTAAAAAGCAGGAAATGTCACAAGAGCATCACGAGGAAAAGCATCTAAACCACGCCATTTTTTTTCTTTTAAAAAGGTATCTGAATAGATCTGTCCTGAAATGCTTTGATAATCAGGATGTTGAATCGTTCGACTGTAGGTGACTTTAACATCGGGATTTGCATAAGCACAATTGAGATGTTCTAAAACATTTTCATGAAAAAGCCAATCTCCACCAGTTAAGTAAATCACAATATCATTTGGATCCAATTGATGAATTGTCTCATAGAGAAGAGCCATTTCCTCTTTTAACGGATCCATACGGACCAAAGTCACAGCTTCTTCCTTTTTTCTCTTAACGCAAAAAGATTGCAATTTTTGAAAGCTATGATCTTTTGAGCTATCATCAATAAAAATAATACGATATTTCTGATAGCTTTGATCAAAAATAGATTGCAGTTGCCTTTCAGGAAAACTTTCTCTATTTTTTCCTGAAATGAGAATGACAAAATGATGTTGTTTTTTAAGAGGATAAAAAGTTTGCAACCGCTCTTGAATGGAAAAGGTTTCATCTTCAGAAGCTGTTTTAAAATGAGGCCATAAAACCATCACCAAAAAAACCACCCCAAGACATGTTAAAAGAGCTATTAAAAAGTAAAAAAACTTTTTCACATCTTTTACCTCCAAAGCATTCTCTCGAATAAAAAAAAAGAGTATAGCTCCAATCTCTATCTTTTTGCAAAAAAAACATGTAAAACCATCAAAGAAAAAAAGAGAAATATTTTTTTATGTGAAAACATTTCCAATATCTGTCTATACTCAAAATGAATCATAAATGGTAAGCACAATGCAAGAAAAGTCGATGCAATCCCTTTGGTCTGAATTTCTCCAGTTCATGAAAACGCGATGCACTCCTGTAGAATATGCCAATTGGATCACACCTATTCAAATCGATTCTTCTTCTGAGATGCCCACTTTAATTGTTCAAAATGTCTTCATGCGAGAGTATTTACTCGACAACTATAAGGACGAGCTGATCCAATTTTTCGGAGCAGATTGCAAAGGACACCCCAAGATCTTTTTCTGCGTTCAAGAGCCGAAAAAAAAAGCTTCGATTCCTTCTCCAAAGCCTATTTCTAAAAAACAAAAATTTCCATTTGATCATGAAATCAAATTCAATGAAAATTATACCTTCGACAATTTCATTGAAGGCCCCTCCAACCAATTCATCAAATCTGCTTGCCTTGGCGTTGCTTCCAACCCAGGAAAATCATACAATCCTCTCTTTATTCATGGAGGCGTTGGACTTGGTAAGACCCATTTGCTGCATGCCATTGGACATCGCATTCAGAAAGGACATAAAAAACTCCGTCTCCAGTGCATTACCACCGAAGGATTTATCAATGATCTTGTCTACCATTTGCGTAATAAATCGGTCGATAAAATGAAACGTTTCTACCGCACTCTTGATGTTTTCCTTGTTGATGATATGCAATTCTTACAAAACCGTCTTAATTTTGAAGAAGAGTTCTGTAATACTTTCGAAATTTTAATCAATGAAAATAAACAGATTGTCATTGCAAGTGATAAACCTCCAGGGCAACTGAAACTCTCTGAAAGAATGGTTGCCCGAATGGAATGGGGACTTGTCGCTCATATTGGAACGCCTGATTTAGAAACACGTGTTGCGATTTTGCAACACAAAGCCAAACAAAAAGGTCTACCTCTTTCCAGTTCAATTGCCTTTTATATTGCTGAACATATCTATAACAATGTCAGGCAACTCGAAGGAGCGATCAACCGTCTTGGCGCTTTTTGCCAGCTGATGCATCTCGATGCAACAGAAGAAGTTGTCGATCAAACCTTAGGAGAGATGTTTCAACTGATCCCAAGCAAACAGATCTCTGTTGATCATATTTTGCATAGTGTTTCTTCGATGTTCAATGTTTCTGAAAGTGATTTACGCTCTTCAAAACGGAGCAAAGAGATTGCCACAGCACGCCAAATTGCCATGTATCTTGCTAAAGAACTCATCAGTGAATCCCTTACAAAAATCGGTTCTGCTTTTGGAGGAAAAAAACACTCAACACTCATTCATGCTTGGAAAAAAATTTCAAACGAGATGAAAAAAAATGAAAAGCTGCGTCGTCAAATTCAAATGACACGTCACAATATCGAAGCTTAAAATATGGTCATTTGATCAAGTGAATGAAAAAAATCATTTTTCCTTTGCTTGCTATGCAAAAGAGCCTTGAAGGAGAAGTATCAGGAATCTCTTTTATAGACTCAACGAT
>JANQJX010000232.1 GCA_028281425.1 Simkania sp. | reverse complement strand
GTGCTATGGAGAAAATTGGTAGCAATTTGGGGTAATAAAAGAGAGTTTGCCTCTCTTTTCCAGAAGTGGCATGCGAAATAGGGATTAAGTAAAAGGTTTTAAAATGAAGAGTCATCATTTATTTGCACAATATAGCTTTGAGGTGCAATATGAAAGAAATGTCCTCGGCGTGATTTGAACACACGACCTGTTGCTTAGGAGGCAACTGCTCTATCCAACTGAGCTACGAGGACCTTTTTGAGTTTTTCCATTTTAATGGGAAAGCAGCTATTTACTCAAGCTGATGGAGGAAGAATGGATAAGAAAGCTGATATTGGACTTATTGGTCTTGCAGTTATGGGACAGAATCTCGTTTTAAACATGAATGATCATGGTTATCTCGTTGCGGTTTATAATCGAACGGTTGCAAAGGTAGACGCCTTTTTAAAAGGTCCAGCACAAGGAACTCCTATTATTGGAACATATTCTTTAAAAGAATTTGTTTTAACGCTCAAAAAACCATGTAAAATCATGCTTATGATTCGTGCAGGGGAAGCGGTAGATCAGATGATTGATGAAATTGTGCCTCTTCTTGAAGAGAGTGATATGATTATCGATGGGGGAAATAGTCATTATCCCGATAGCCAACGTCGGTATGAGAACTTGAAGAAAAAAAATCTTTTGTTTATTGGCACAGGCATTTCAGGAGGAGAAGAGGGAGCACGTCATGGCCCTTCGATCATGCCTGGAGGAAGCCAAGAAGCTTGGAAAGAAGTCAAACCTATTTTTCAATCTATTGCAGCAAAATCTGAAGAAGGAGATCCTTGCTGCGATTGGGTCGGTGATGGAGGAGCAGGGCACTATGTCAAAATGGTGCATAATGGAATTGAATATGGAGATATGCAAATCATCTGCGAAGCTTATCATCTTTTAACATCTAAATTGGGTCTTCATGCAGATGAGCTTTCAAATATTTTTAGCAAATGGAATGAAACGGAATTGAATTCTTATCTTATTGAAATCACAGCTCAAATTTTTGGTTTTAAAGATGAAGATAAGAAGCCTCTTGTCGAAAAAATCTTAGATGTTGCAGGACAAAAAGGGACGGGTAAATGGACAGGTATAAGTGCATTTGACTTAGGGGTGCCTGTGACCTTAATTGGAGAAGCGGTTTTTGCAAGATGTCTTTCAGCTCTTAAAGAACAAAGGATGATTGTAAGTGAGCAATTTAAAGGACCTGAGAAACCCTTTGAAGGAAATAAAGAAATGCTCATCGAAGATATTCGTCAAGCTCTTTATGCTTCGAAAATCATCAGCTACGTTCAAGGTTTTATGCTTATGCAAGGAGCTGCAGAGGAAATGGGGTGGAATCTAAATTGTGGCTCGATAGCTTTAATGTGGCGGGGGGGATGCATTATTCGCAGCCGATTTTTAAAGAAAATCAAAGAGGCATTTGATCTTGATCCTCATTTTAAAAGCCTTTTGCTTGCTCCTTTTTTCAAAGGAGAGATTCAAAAAACAGAGCCCAGCTGGCGCCGCGTTGTTTCTCATGCAGTAGAATATGGCATTCCAGTTCCTTGTTTTAGTACGGCGCTTGCTTTTTTTGATGGATACCGTTCAGCTTGTCTGCCAGCTAATTTGCTTCAAGCGCAGCGGGATTTTTTTGGAGCTCATACATACCAGCGAATCGATGCTCCAAAAGAGAAGTTTTTTCATACGAATTGGACAGGAACAGGAGGAGATATCAGTTCCTCGACTTACAATGTCTAACCCTTATGCGAGTTGCGGATTCACCAACTTATTTTTTAAATCAGACTCGGCTTCTTGTCACACATAGAATATGCCGTGAATCCCGCGACTCAATGGATAAAAAAAT
>JANQJX010000134.1 GCA_028281425.1 Simkania sp. | reverse complement strand
TCTTTAACGGCGATAGGTTTTCCTGAAAGATCAGTACCGTCCAACGCCTTAATAGCTGCTTGCGATTGGGCTCGTGTTTCCATTTCCACAAAACCAAATCCCTTAGCAAGAACTACAGTAGCAGAAACAATATTCCCATAGGGTTGAAAAGTGTTTCTGAGATCTCCATTCGTCACATCATCTGCTAAGTTTGCTACGAATATGTTTTTGTTTTCGCTCACCTTTGGTTTTCCAAAAAAAGTAGAAATTTCGCACTAAAGGAGAGTGTGAAACAAAGAGACGAAAAAAACCAGATATTTTTAGCGAAACTAGAAAAAAATCGGCTTCATATTTTGCCGTTCAGCTTCTTAATTAAATGCGAGCAGATCCCTTTAGCAAAAGCAAAAATCACCTTAGAATGTGTTCTCGATGTATTTTCGATTTTTCTTGAAAATTCTTTGTCATACAAGTATCCACTTCTGAACAGAAATCGAATTGGATTGGATTTCTCTCTTTGCCAGATTGTTAATTGCAAGGATTGGTCTGCTTTGAAGGAAAGTACGATATACTTTGAGAGTAACGCGATTTGCTGACATTATCGATACCATAGAAATGGGAGTGATTCTGAAACTACTCCACAATGGAAACAAAGCTGCATCGAACAATGTGGTATACTTATGTCTGTCAAACCAGGAAAAATCCTTGTTTTGCACATAGTCGTTTACATGCGAAAACCCAACATTGGGTGGATAGATATTAAGACGATTGTTCAATAGACTTGTTCTCTAATCGCGTTGGTTTTAGTCAAACATTTTTTTCTTCTCCATTAAAGTTTTAGAAATGTTATTTTTTTTACCATCACACACTTCCTTGGTTCTCTTCGGGATCTACGTTGGAAAGCAGTCTATCGCTTTCGTCCCAATATATTTTTCGAAAAGACTAACACCCCCAAAGGCTTTATATTGAAAGTGCTCTTTTTTGTTTTGGGTGACACAATAAAGCGTTTGCTAAAAGCACGTGAATCCCCCATCGCTTTTGATAGAAATCACGCATCTACTTTGTTTCACCCCTTCGCTAAGATGCACGCACCTTTGCTCGGCGTTTACCTCGTATCTACGTCATTTCTACAAGTCGATGGCGCGAATTGATAGCAACTTGGGGTTTAAGTTTAATTGATAAAAGTGTTTTCTTTAAGGTTGAAGCCGTAGTAGTCAATCAATTCATCAATACGAGAAAAATTCATTGCTTTAAGGGTTTCATAAATTTCAAGCCCTTGTGCATTAAGGTCTTGTTGAAAGTAGAGAATTCCAAGACGAAAGAGAATTTGCTTATCATTGGGACATAATTTAAGGATTTTCTCATAGCAACAAATTTCTTTTTTAAACATTTTAAGGTCGTGATAGCAACTGGCTAGTTGGGCTTGCACCCAGGGGTCATTTGGAGAGTAATGATCTAAAATTTTAAATTCTTGGATCGCTTTTTTTGAAATATTTTGAAATTTCTCTTGATATTCTTTTGATGTTGCTATGGCATTTTTTCCCAAGTAGATTCTAGAAAGGACAATATATGCATTGGCTAAAGAAGCATGGGCTTCGATGTCTGTTGGATTTTTTTTAATAAGCTGAATATGTTCGGTGATGGAGATAAGAAGAAAAATTTCTTTCATTTTTTGTAAATCTTTATCAAGACAGAAATGGCTAAATTTTCGAATCAGTTTGTTGATGGAATGGGGAGATGGAGGGAAACCAGAAAGGCCTATTTCTTGTGGATTAAGATGGTCTGCAAAACGATAAGCAACATTGGCAAGAGAGAGATGGCGTTCATTGACTCCTAAAGTTTTTGGGATTTTTTGTTCACATAAATGCATGAAATAATTACGAAGAGCGATAAATTGTTCACTTTTTTTGACTTGGAAGTAAAAAAGTGAAATGAGATAGCCAAATGCTGTTAAAATAATCCCTGCAAGAGAAAAAGCAATCAAAGCAGACTTAGCAAGAAAGGCAAGAAAAATTGAAAAAATGAAAATTTCAGCAATGAGTAAGCCTATAAAAAAAAGATGGAAAAAAATATGAGAGCGAATGATTTTTTTCAGTTGCTTTAATCCTAGCAGACAAATGGAGTGACTCTTTTTATGAAAATCTTCATAGTTAAAATAGGAGGTGGCTTCGTCTTTTGTCTCTTTGACGTTCATAGAGTAAAAACCTAAAATATCTGATGAGTTTTATGAGGGCTATTCTCCCTATTCTGCATTTAGTGAAAGAATAAAGCAAGCTCTAGCCCGCATTTCTCATACCCAATCTAGAAAAATTTATATGCGCTGTTTCTCTGGGACATCCAATCTAACGTATATCTTTTTGTATTTCATACTTGAAACCTAAAAAATATACATTTTTTAATTAAATTTTTTTTTATCATTCTTTATAAGTTTTTTTCGAAATGAATATTTCATGTTTCATACATCATGTGATAGATCACCTTTTCTGAAACTCCTGCATCACGCATTCGATCCATTTGATAACGATTAAGAGTATAGTGACTATTTGTTTTTTTAATGAGATTGATGATTTGATCATCACTTATTCTTGCTTTACTTAAATTCATGATATCATAAACACTTAAGCTTTCTCCGCTTTCAAGTCGTTGATAGGTTTCAGGGCTTTGTTCTCTTAGGTATTCTTGGTCGTTTTTATCTAAGATGGTTCCGGTAATCATTCCTGTACTAATGACTCTACTTGCTCTCCCGATTAAAGCTCCAAGATCTCCCCCTAATCCAGCTTCTGCAATCCCTCCAAAGAGGGCCTTTGTTCCTGCTCTTGTTTGGTACCCCCAGAAAAAAGTGGATATCACGGCTAAAATCAGCATTAAAGATCTTTTGTTTTCCATATTTTCCTCTTAATCAAAAAAATATCATGAGCAAATAAATTAATTTATTAATTTTTTATTTATCATATTCATTTATCGTTATAAAGATTTTTTTTATTTTTTACATATTTTGAAATTTTTAATTAATATCTCGGAGTGCGTTCTATTTTCACTTTTATTCTAATAAAATAGAATTCGTATTTAGTTCAATTGCATCTTCAATACTTATATTTATAAGAGATAAAATAATAAAAGATTTTTTTCGAAAATTGTGAAAGTCGCAAATTCACATACTCTTGAGAGCAAAAGGAAATGCGACTTATCTTAAGGCCTAAGGAGACAAGATCATCTAGACGATCATTCTCCCAGTTCAAGGCAGGCCCTAAGGGATGTGATCAAACACCAAGAGATTTTCGAATGGATAAGTTTGGAGCCTTCTCCCCGAGAATTTATTGGATATATCGAAAAACAGAGCCTATGGATTTTTCTAGAGGTGGTATACGAAATGCGAGCTAGCAGAAATTGTGAATCAGAAAGGTGGAATTTCAATAACAAAGCAATATGGAATCAAGTAGGGCTTAGTTCATCTTTAAAGCGATAGCCAACTCCTCTTACGGTTTCTATCCAAGAGAAATGGGGGCCAAGTTTTTTGCGAAGAGCGGCAATATGTACATCGATATTTCGATCGACAATAAAAGTATCGTCATTATGAATATCATCTAAAAGTTGATTTCGTGTGAGCACTTTCCCCCTATTGATTAAAAGACGTTTTAAGATCCCAAATTCTGAGAGAGTAATCGTAACAGTCTTAGTTCCTTTTTTGAGTAAATAGCGTTCAACATCCACTTTAAAATCACCAAATGTAAGGAGTTGAGCTGTTTTTTCAGGTTCTTTATTGCGACGTAAAAGCGCTTTAATACGAAAGAAAACAACTTTGGGTGAAAAAGGTTTTCCTACGTAATCATCAGCCCCAAGCTCAAGCCCAAGGATCGTGTCAAGTTCTTCATTTTTGGCGCTTAAAATCAAAACAGGAATGGTTTTTAAGTTGGGATGGTTTTTGATTTTTCGGCATACATCAAAACCATTTTGACCTGGGAGCATCACATCAAGGATCACAAGATCAGGTTTTTCTCTTTCAACGGCGTGGTATCCATTAATTCCATCAACTTCTACGTGAAGTTTATACCCCAAAAGTTCGGCTTGTAATTTGATAAGTGCAGCGATGTCCTCTTCATCTTCTATCAGGAGGATTCTCTTTTTTTTTGCCATTGAACTTTCTCCTCATCCGAGAAATATGAATTCCTTGAATTAATCTTGAAGTTTTAGAGAGTCGATTTTATCATGCGTAAGTGAAACATGGGTATTCAAACCCTATTTTTAACTTAATGAACATCTATTAAATTATTAAAAATCTACATAAAAGGATAGAGAAATTTGCCTTTATTAAAATTTGATATCGAAAATATGAGTTGCTCTTCTTGCGTAGCAAAAATAGAAAAGGAATTACAAAAAATCGATGGAGTGATTTTCTGTTCGATTCATTTTGCTTCAGGGAAAGGACGTGTTGAGGTTCAAGATATTCCCTCTATCGAAAAGGAAGTCATTGAAGCAATTCAAAGGGTTGGTTATGTTGCAAGGCTCTCAAGTGAAAAGTTAAAAGGTTCTAAAGAAAAATCCCATTTTTTCTCCCTTAAAATCTCTGCTCTCTTATCTATTTTTTTCTCCTTCCCACTTATGATCCCAATGATAGCTTTAGTTTTTGGGAAACGTGTGAACATTCCCGTTTTTGTGCAAATTGTTTTAGCAACTCTTGTTCAATTTGGGTTTGGCTTTTCGTTTTATAAGGGAGCTTGGAAGTCAATAAGATCATGTGTTGGGAATATGGATCTTCTCGTAGCAATGGGGACAAGTGCAGCTTATTTTTTTAGTCTTAGTGTCGTTTTATTTAAAATTCCAGGATATCTCTATTTTGAAACCAGTGCTCTTTTGATCACATTTATTTTAATTGGAAGGTGGCTTGAAAGCTGTGCAAAAGAAAAAGCTCAGAAAGGGATGAAAGCTATTCTTATGCTGGAGTCTAAAGTAGCTCATTTAAGACGGGAAAATGAGGTGATCGAAATTCCTGTTGAAAAGGTCAAAAAGGGAGATGTTATCTTGGTAAAACCAGGTGAAAAAATTCCAATAGATGGACTGGTTCTTTCAGGAATAAGTCATGTTGATGAATCTATGTTAAGTGGAGAGAGTCTTCCTGTTCGAAAGAAGCCTCAAAAGTTTGTTTTTGCTGGAACGTTTAATGGAGAAGGAAGCTTGGAAATCGAGGCAAAAGGTTCTGGAAAAGAGACACGCTTAGCTCACATCATTGAGCTTGTTGAAAAAGCTCAGTCTTCAAAAGCCCCTATTGAAAAACTTGTCGATCGCATTTCTGCTTATTTTGTTCCTGCTGTTTTAGCGATTGCTATTTTGACTTTTCTTATTTGGGGATGGATGGGAGATTTTGAAAAAGGAATGATACATGCAATTGCAGTTCTTGTCATTGCATGTCCTTGTGCTTTGGGTTTAGCAACTCCAATAGTTATTATGGTAGCATGTACAAGAGCTGTACGTTTTGGCACTTTAATTCGTGATGCAGAAGCATTTCAGCAATTAAACAAAGTAGATACACTTGTTGTTGATAAAACAGGAACAATTACCGAAGGAAAGCTTACCGTTGAAAAAGTATATACAAAAGAAGAAAATTTTCTTCAAAAGGCAGCATCCTTAGCCATCCATTCCTCCCATCCTATCTCTCAAGCGATTTATCATTGTGCAAAAGAAAAGCAGCTCAAGCTCCAACTTTGCACTGCTTTTTCTTCTCATGCAGGAGAAGGGTTGAGTGGAGAAATCGAAGGGAAGAGATATTTTCTAGGCTCTCTTTCATTCTTGAAAAGCCAACACATTCTTGCACCCTCTTTGAAGGAAAAGTTGAAAAAAGAAGTACAAACGGTTTGTGTTTTTGCCGAAGAGTCAAAAGAGCTTGGTTATATTACCCTTATTGACAAAATCAAGGAAAGTAGTGTTGGAGCATTTGAAAAATTCCATGAAATGGGTAAAGAAATTTATTTGATAAGTGGAGATCGAAAAGAGGTTGTAGCAGCTGTTGCCAAGCAGTTGAAAATCCCCCATTTTTTTGCTGAGGTTCTTCCAGAAGACAAAGCAAAGTATGTCCAAAAGCTTCAAAATCAAGGAAAAATTGTTGGAATGGTTGGAGATGGGGTGAATGATGCTTTGGCAATGGCTACGGCTGATGTGGGAATTGCTTTGGCTCAAGGAGCTGATGTGGCAATGGAAAATGCTTCTATTGTTCTTATGGAGAATCATTTAACCCATCTTGCGTCTGCTTTTTTTCTTTCACGTTTAACTCTAAAAAAGATTTGGCAAAATCTTTTTTTTGCTTTTTTTTACAATTGCATTGCAATTCCCTTAGCTTTTTTTGGTTTTTTGACCCCTGTGGTTGCAGGAGCTGCAATGGCAATGAGCTCTATTTCGGTCATTTTAAATGCCTTAACTCTTCAGAAAAAAAATCTTAAAATTTGATTGCCAATGTGGGCGATTTTTGCCCAAAAAAAGGAAGTAGAGTAAACTGATGTCTTA
>JANQJX010000130.1 GCA_028281425.1 Simkania sp. | reverse complement strand
TGCGTGGAGTCCATTAAGCAGCAGCAAAAAGGCGCCTGAGAGCTCTAGATCCTCCACCTGAAGGAAGAGGTTTTGCGCTCTATTTTTGATAAAGGTAAGATTCTTATATTACTTATTTGAGCCGATTGAAATGGCCTTTTTTGCTAAAAAATCCCCATTTTACTTGCTTAAAATGATGCAAAAATCTCAAATTTAAAAAAAATTCTTTTGCCCATGATGACCAGACACAGATCCATGCATTTGATTTCGACGGCTCGCTGCCTTGTTATGAAATTTGG
This sequence comes from Simkania sp., assembly GCA_028281425.1. Lineage (GTDB taxonomy): Bacteria > Chlamydiota > Chlamydiia > Chlamydiales > Simkaniaceae > JANQJX01. The sequence goes on along the minus strand of JANQJX010000130.1, from coordinate 6,921 downwards.
GGGGGCCTCTTTAAAAACTTCGAGTCACTTTTCTTATGTTGCAAAACAGATCAAGAAAAAGCTTGCTTGTTACCCTCGTCTTATCGTGGTTGTCAGTGCTATGGAACAGATGACAGATCAACTTATGCAACTTGCTTTTAAACTCTCTTGCTCTCCCCCTGAACGGGAGCAAGATATGCTTCTTTCTGTAGGGGAGAGAATCAGTATGTCCCTTTTGGCAATTGCTCTTGCTGAAGAAGGGGTAAAAGCCATTAGCTTAACAGGGAGTCAATCGGGGATCATGACTTCAAAAGAGCATCTCAATGCACGTATTTTAAATGTTCATCCGTATAGAGTTGAAGAAAATCTTAAGAAAAAAAGGGTTGTCATTGTTGCTGGATTTCAAGGTGTGAGTCAATCTAAGGAAATTACAACTCTTGGAAGAGGGGGATCAGATACAACAGCTGTTGCTCTTGCCATTGCCTTAAGAGCTGAAAAAGTGGAATTTTATAAAGATGTCTTAGGATTTTATGAAGAAGATCCCAAAAAGAAGAAAGATGTCAAGCTGTTTGATACAATCGATTTTAAAAAAGCATTTGATTTAGCAAGAAAAAATCATTCTCCGGTCCATTTACGTGCAATTTTACTTGCTTCAAAAAATCATATCCCGTTAAACGTAATGAATTTTAGGGAAGATCAAAGAAAATACTTTTCGGGAACAATCATCAGGCATGGTTCTAAGTTTGAGAAGGTAAGGCCGGTTTATGAGGGGTGTCAAAACAAAAGCAAAAAGGAAAACAGCTCCTGAAGAAATGGTTGAAAGGGTTTTTTCTGCTCTTTCAGATAAAGAAAAAAAGAGGGTTCCATGCGTTGTTTCTTCAGCTTTTGATCGAGGGAATAAAGCTGTTTCGTTTTTCCTTTTAGCTCACGATCAACCTGGGATTGGAACTTTTTTAACTGAGATTGTATCCCATACTTTTCCAAAAAGGCTTCTTTTCTTTTTTATGAAAAAAATCGATGATCAATATCTCATTTCTGAGCTTTGTGTACATTTTAAAAGTGATTTAGAGTTTTTAAGGTTGAAAAAGAAAATCACACTTGTTGAGCAAAAACTTTCAATGGGGCTCCGTTCTCCTTATCATATGAGGCAGATTTTGGAAATGAAACATCGTAATATCGAAGAAAAAAGAGGGGATATCCAAAAAAGAGTAGACCATATTGTGCATCGCTTTCCCTCTTTTTTTGACTTTGATTTTTTCCCTTTTATTGAACATTATTTTTCAAGGGTGAATTCTGAATATTTTCGTTTTCATTTGATTGGACAAATGAGTTCTAATCTTTGCGCGTTTTATTTACTTCGAAAAACAATGATAAATGCTTGTGAAAAAAGAAGTCATAAGCGTCATCTTTGGATCAAAATTTGGAAGAGACACTTGGACCTTCCTCTTGGGAAGGAAGAAGTTTTAGGTCTTTTAATCGGACTCAATTTTTTAAAAGAATACGAAATGTTTTCTGAAAAACATCTTATGAAAGCAATTGATAGTGTTCTTCCGAAGGTTTCTTTCCTTGAAGAGAGTCTCTATCATTATCGAGATGTTAAACATCGTTTTTCCCTTTTTTATCTTGAAATCGATTCCAATCAAAAGGAGCGATTAAAAAGAGAATTACCTTTTGCATTTAAGGAGCGAATCGAACACTTGCAACACTCTCTTTTCATGCCTCGCAATGAGGAAGAGGTGATGCGTCATATTGTGACACTTGGCAAAGAGCTGCGATTTTCAAAAGATTTACCTCAAGTGATTTTCTCCTTTGACCACCAAGGAGAGTCTCATATTTATTTTACAGTGATTTTAACGCACATTCTGCTTCCAGGGGGTGTAAAAGGAAAAGAATTAATTGCAAAATTAACTGAATTACACCCTGAAATAGAAAAGATTAAAAAAATTGGACTCCTTCGAAGAAAATATGTGAAAGAGGCGCTTGTGTTTAAAGTTGCTTTTCCTTTTTATGACTTTTTGCGTAAAGATCAATCAATTGATCTGTATTTAGCCCGTCTTTTTATTTTAAAACAGCTTGAAAAGGTATGGGGACCTGTGCGTGATTATAATGGGGGAATGCTTTTGAAACAAAATGAGGTCTTTGTCTGTTTACATCGATTGCTTAAAGAAAAGGCCTTGAAGTACTCTCTTCTTCTCGATCAGTTTTTTCACTCGCTCAAACCTGTTGAAAAAAGAAGTGTCAGTGACCCAAAAGCCCTAAAAATTTTGTTTGAGCTTCTTGTCCAAGTGATCGAGCAAAGAAAAAAACATTTAAGATACAGCAAAAACCAAACAGAGTATCTCGTTTTTAAAAAAGGAAATTTTCCCAAATTAGAGGCTTTGTTTTGTTCATATGATCAAATAAGCGCTTCATCTTCTCCCCTTTTTTTTAAACTTGTCTATGAAGGGAAACTTTTCTTAGGATGCATCAAAGAGAAAATAAATCTTCTATGTGGCTTAGCCCCTATTTCTCATGGACCCTATTCCAAAAGCTGTAAATAGCCTAACATCTAATGAAACTGCGAAAATTCTAGCACTACAAGTAGTCAGCTTGGATGATATCCAAGAAAATTTATTGGTGCCAAAAAAACATGTCTCTCTTTTCCCAGAGTAGGGATGCGAAATAGGAGTGATAAGATTTAAAACAAATCGATTTTTAAGCCCCTTTTATTTTATATTGGAATAAATGGTTGTTTGAGTTTAATTTTCATGGCTGATCCAGATCGGATTTTTATTGCTCCCTCCCTTTTTGCAGCCGATTTTGGTTATTTGTCAGATGAGGCTAAACGTATTGAAGCTTCTGGTGCTGATGCCATTCACTTTGACATTATGGATGGTCATTTTGTTCCTAATCTCAGTTTGAGTCCAAAAGCATTAGCTGCTGTGAATCGTGCAACTGATCTTTTTTTAGATGTTCATATTATGGTTTACCATCCCTTTGAATACATTGAAAGGCTTGTTGAAAATGGTGCTGATTGCATTACATTTCATATTGAAGCTACAGAAAATGTTGAAGAGACATTAAACTATATTAGAAGAGCAAATGTAAAGGCAGGGCTTGCTTTTTCTCCTGATACGAGTGAGTCATTGATTCCAAAATATCTCGATAAGTGTGACAAAATTCTTTTAATGACGGTACATCCTGGATTTGGGGGGCAATCCTTTTTATTTGAAGTTTTAAAGAAAATTGAATTTGTTCGTGGGCTTTGCCAAAAATTCAACATTTGTCAAGGGGGAAAAAGGTCATATGAAAGTTCATCTCTTAAAATGAAGCTGCCTCCTTTTGATATTCAAGTTGATGGGGGAATTGATGAAAAAACAGCACCTCTTTGTGTCAAAGCAGGAGCTAATCAACTGGTTTCTGGAACCTATCTTTTTCAAGGGGGGAATATGAAAGAAAAGATGAAATTTTTTAAAGGACTTTGTCCATGAAAAAAATTGTTGTTATAGGAGGAGGAACAGGCAACTTTGCTGTCTTAAATGGTTTAAAGCATTACGACCTTGATCTTTCAGCAATTGTTTCTATGGCCGATGATGGGGGGAGTACGGGAGTTTTAAGAGATGAACTTGGAGTGCTTCCTCCAGGGGATGTACGTCAATGTTTAGTGGCTCTTTCTCACTCATCTCGTCTTATGCGCAATGTGATGAACTACCGATTTGAAAATGGAGGGTTAGGGGGACATAGCTTTGGAAATCTTTTGCTTTCTACGCTTGAAAAGGTTACGGGAAGTTTTGAAAAAGCAGTCGAAGAAGTTGGGCGTATTTTATATATTCGTGGGAAAGTCATTCCCGTGACAACCCGTCAGGTACGCCTCAAAATGATTTTAAAAAATCAAAAGGTTTTGGAAGGAGAAAAAGAAGTTTATCTCTCTTCAGAAATTGATCAGGGGTATGAAAAGATTTATTTAGAACCTTTTGCTAAAGCAAACAAGCGTGCTTTAGATGAAATCAGAAGTGCCGATTTAATTGTCCTAGGACCTGGAGGGATTCATACGTCGATTATTCCCAATCTTTTAGTTGAGGGGATTTCTGAGGCATTGAAAGAGACCCATGCAAAGAAAGTATTTATCTGTAACTTGATGAATCGAAAAGGACAGACAACAGGCTTTAAAGTCAGTCATTATTTAAAAGAGGTGGTTCCCTTTATTGGAGCAGATATTTTTAATTATATCCTTGTTAACCATCAAAAACCTGCTCTTGAATTGATCAAACGTTATGAAAGCGAGGGAGATCTTGTTGAAAATGATATGACGGATTCCCGGATTATTTCAGCTCCACTTCTTGGTGAAATTGAAGAAAAAACCCGGTCGGATCTCTTTTTAGAACGCAATTTAATTCGTCATAATTCCCAACAAGTGACTCAGGAGCTTATGAAAATTGTTAATCATATTTGATTTAGACGATACTTTAGTTGATACTTCAGGATCCATTATTCCTCCTCTTTTGAAACAGGCTCTTTGGGCAATGAAAGAATTTGGTCTTACCTTTTCTAATTTTGATCGAGCGTATCATCAATTGCTTCATCTCGATCGTCAACATTTAAACTCTTATAAAGCCCTATCTGAATTTTTAGAGATTCATCGTGCTCCTAAAAAATGTTTGGAAATTGGAATACATAAGATCTATAAAGAACCTATTTTTTCTTTTCCCGTTCATCCTTTAGAAGGGGCCTTCGAGCTTTTAAGTGAGCTTTCTAAGTCTTATCGGCTTGCTCTTGTGACAAAAGGAGAAGAAAGGATTCAGCGTACTAAAATGCAGCTTGCAAATATTTCATCTAAATTTTTTAGTTCTCTTTGTTTTAGTCAAAAAGTAATCATGGAGAAAGGAAAAAAATTTTTTTACACATCTCTTATTAAAAATCTTTCTCTTTCTCCTTCTCAGGTGATTGTTTGTGGAGACCGAATTACAGCAGATCTCACTCCAGCTAAGGAGCTTGGATGCAAAACAGTTCAAATGAAATGGGGAAGAGGGTTAGGTAATACTGGATTAAAAAGAGATGTCGATTATACCATTTTAGATCTAGGACAACTCAAGAAAATTCTTGGGTCTTTAAAATCGTAGGTTAACATGACAATGAGTAATCAAATATCACCTGGCATGACCCTTTCGATCGATGGAAAAATTTATCGTGTTGAAATGAGTGTACGTGTAAGTGTTCCAAAAGGGGTCCCATTTATTAAAACAAAACTCAAAGATCTCATTTCTGATAAGATTATTGAGAAAAATTTTAAATTGGACCAATCAGTTCAGGAGGTGGCTCTAAGTGAGAGGCGGCTTGAATACTTGTATCTTGAAGAAAAAGATTATTTGTTTCTTGATATCGATGAACTTAAAGAAACTTTAGTCAAAGAAAATGTCGTTGCGGATAAGGTCAATTATCTCAAAGAGGGAATTCAAGTCAAAGCCATGTTTTATGGAGAGACTGTTTTTTCAATCGAATTGCCTCAGTTTCTTGAATTGATGGTTACAAAATTAGAGGATAATGAATCAAAAGTGGCTGTTTCAAGTGCGGTTAAAGTTGCTTTATTAGAAACGGGGGCCAAAGTAGAGGTTCCTTTATTTATTGAAGTGGGTGATATCATTAAAGTTGATACACATGTTGGAGAATATGTTCAAAGAATATAACGGGAGAGAAGCCAAGTGGATTTGGAGACGATTGAAAAACTTATAGAAAAGATGGAAAAGCACAAAATAACCCGTCTTTGTTTGAAAGAAGAGTCTGGGTTTCTTGTCGAATTAGAAAGGAAAAACGAAACATCTGAGATTTTGTATCAAGAGAAAAAAATTGGTCGAGAAAGTGCACGAGAATTCCAACAAGAGAGAGAAAAACCAAAGGAAGAATGTAGAGAAGAGGAAAAACAGACAAATCACTTTGATATCACATCTCCAATGGTTGGAACATTTTATGCCTTGCCGTCGCCAGATGATCCCCCTTTTGTTAAAAAAGGGAATAGAGTTAACGAAGATACCATTGTTTGTATCATTGAAGCGATGAAAGTCATGAATGAAGTTAAAGCGGGAAAAAAAGGAAAAATCACTGAGGTTTATGTCGAGAATGGCTGCTCAGTTGAGTTTGGAACAAAATTATTTTGTATTGAAGTATAAGAATGAAAAAAGTCCTTATTGCTAATCGTGGAGAAATTGCTGTTCGTATTATCCGAGCTTGTCATGATCTCGGACTTGAGACGGTTGCTGTTTATTCAAAAGCAGATACAGAAGCGCTCCATGTATTACATGCCGATGAGGCCATTTGTATTGGAAAGGCCCCTGCTTCTGAATCTTATCTTAAGATTCCTCACATTCTTTCAGCTTGTGAAATCACAGGGGCTGATGCGATCCATCCTGGTTATGGTTTTTTAAGTGAAAATGCTAATTTTGCTTCGATTTGTGAGAGTTGTGGGATCACCTTTATTGGCCCTTCTCCTCAAACCATTGCGCTTTTAGGGGACAAAGCCAAGGCTAAGGCCATTGCAAAAAAAGTGCGGTGTCCGACTATTCCTGGGTCGGATGGCATTGTTGAAAATGTCGATGTTGCTTTAAAAGAGGCTCAAAAAATTGGGTTTCCCATATTTATTAAAGCAGCAGCTGGAGGGGGAGGTAAGGGAATTCGTGTTTCCTATGGAGTGCAAGATTTTGCATCTCTCTTTTCTGCTGCTCGGCGTGAAGCTGAAGTTTCTTTTGGCAATCCCGATCTTTATCTCGAAAAAATGATTTTAAATCCCAGACATATAGAAATTCAGGGACTTTCTGATAAATATGGAAACTATGTTCATTTAGGAGAAAGGGATTGTACGATTCAAAGGCGGCGTCAAAAACTCATTGAAGAAACTCCAAGTCCTATTTTAAATACGCATTTGCGCAAAAAAATGGGTGAGGCAGCCCTAAATATTTTCAAGGCAGCAAA
>JANQJX010000094.1 GCA_028281425.1 Simkania sp. | reverse complement strand
TATTCGATGGATTGTAGCTCTTTTGGGAAAAGAGGTCATTCCTTTTGAAATTGCAGGTATTTGTTCCGGAAAAACATCTTATGGGCACCGTCAAATCCATCCAGATCCCATAGAAATTGAAGAAGGATCAGAGTATATCTCCAAGCTGAAACAAGGTTTTGTGATTGTCGATATTCATGAAAGAAAAACCTTCATTCTTGAGCAGCTCAAAAAAATTGAAACTCAAACAAAAACAAAAGCCCTTCAAAAAGAAAAAGTGCTTGATGAAGTGCTCTTTTTATCCGAATTTCCTACCCTTTTTTATTTGAAATTTGATTCCCATTTCTTAAAAATTCCAAAAGAAATTCTCATTTGCGAAATGGTCAAACATCAAAGATATTTCCCATTATCCCAAGGAAATGGTCAGCTCTCTTCTCTGTTTGTCGTTTCCTCTGATAATCATCCAAGTTCTTTGATTGAAATGGGACATAAACATGTACTTTCAGCTCGCTTATCAGATGGAGCTTTTCTCTATGAGAAAGATCTTCAATCTTCTCTAGATCAATTTGCAAATAGATTAGAAACCATTATTTTTCAAAAAGAGCTTGGCAGCTTAGCCAATAAAACTCAAAGAATGACATCGCTCGCCATCACTCTTTGCCAAATGCTTAAGATTGGGGATGAAAAAAAAGTCAAAAGGGGAGCTATGCTCGCAAAAGCTGATTTAGCAACAGAGCTTGTTCAAGAATTTCCTGAGCTGCAAGGAGTGATTGGCAGACACTATGCCCTCCATCAAAATGAAGAAAAAGAGGTGGCATATGCCATTGAAGAACATTGGCAACCCAAATCAGAAAAAGACAAACTTCCGCAAAGTGAAACGGGAACCCTTCTTAGCCTCGCAGATAAATTGGATAATCTCATCTGCTATTTTAGCATTGGACTCAAAACAACCTCTTCAAGTGATCCCTATGCTTTAAGACGTCAAACAATTGGTATCATTAGAATTTTGATCGAAAACAAACTCAGTCTCAACTTAAAAGCTCTTTTTCAAACAATTTCCTTTCCTTCTCAAAAACATACAAGCAAAAAAGTTTTAATCGAAGAGCTCCTTCTTTTCATTACAAATCGATGTCAAGGAGTTTTTCAAGATCATGGTTTTAAAAAAGATGAAATCGATGCTTCTCTTCAAGGAATATGCACCGATCCTTTTGATCAATTTCTCAAAACAAAGGCCCTTCATACTTTTCGAAAACAAAAAGAATTCAATCCTCTTTTTGAAGTCTACAAACGGGCTAAGGGACAACTAGAAAATCAAAAGCATCTTCCTTTCAACCCTACTCTTTTGAAAGAACAGGCTGAAAAAGATCTCTACCATCTTCTTGAAAAGGTACGCTCTCCTTTTAAAGAACATCTAAAAAACAAAGATTATCAAGGAGCTTTTGCCCTTTTAACTCAGCTTCAAAAACCCCTTGCCTACCTCTTTGAAACGGTCAAAATCCTCTCCGATGAAATGGCACTGCGTCAAAACCGTCTTGCGCTTCTCCAAGAAGTTTTTTCTAGCTATAAGATGGTGATGGATTTTAGCAAAATTCAAATCTTATAAAAAATGACTTAAAAGCACTTGTTAGATATTTATTATCTTATACCCCAAATTGCTACCAACTTGAGGTTATACAGATCATAGGGGAAGATGAGTTTGCCTAACAAAAAAAACAAAAAAGGGTTTCCAAAGGGCCTAAAGCCCTTTGGTGGGGGTCATGGGGGCAAAGCCCCCTTTTTAAGAGAGCTTCTCCCTTAATATCCGTGGCACAAAGAGCCTTAGGCCCTTTGGAAACCCTTTTTTCTTGGGGCATATTATGGAAGCGATGCTTTCTGAAAAAATGGGGGGCTGGAAAAGATAGACCCTTTTTTGCATAAGGCGAGTCATTGATTAGAGATTAGACAACTTAACCCGCCTTTTGCATGCCCTCTCTTTCGAAAAGGCGTTCTATAGAAAAGGGAAGATCTTTTTGATCACTTTAATAGGAACCTTGATAATCAAGTTAAGCCCCTCATCTTTCAAAATTGAATAGATCATTTTTCGGACAATGATTTCAGAAATTTCCTTAATGGGAATTCCTTCTTCCGAAGTGATATCATCAAACTCCAAATACTCAATAGGCGACAAGCGGTGAATTTTGCCATCCGCAAGGATCACATTGACCTGAATATGATTTAGAACCAGCTTTTTAATAAGCGTCTTACGCTTATGTTTCACAGGCTTCTCATCGCTATGCATATTAGCAATCAGTGAATGCCAATTCCCTTCCGTCTTATCCTCATTGTAAAACTCAATGTCGAGATAGATATTGTCCATCTCGATTTTGTCTATCACGATAGGATGTTGAAGGTAGTGTTTATAGGGAGCAGCAACCTCTAAGACCTCTGCTCGAAAAGCTGTAGGAATATAAGCTTCTTTAGAATTGCCAACAATGAGATTTTGAATCTTAAACGATTCACGGTCAAAATCAATGTCATTGATCGTCACTGGCGTTTTGATCGCATGAGAGATCACATGAGCTAAAACCACTTCAGGATTCTTGAAAACAAGATAAAACCCTCCTACGACTAGAGAAGTCACAATAAGTAGCATTACTAAAATGACCCTCTTTAAGTTAAGTCTAAAATTAACCGACATCGCAATCACCTCTTCTGTACCTATCCCACCATGAAAAGAATCCTCAAGACTAGGAAGACATTGAATGAAGTCTTAGAAAAACACACTTTTCGTTAATGGGACTGCCTAGAACTGGAGAATCATTGTCTAAAGGCAGTCTCTTAATGAGTAGGTTCATTATTATCATATTTGAGCCATTTGTCTAGATTTTTTGTAAAGATTCCAAATCATCATAAATCTTCTTGCGAAGAGCTATGAACTTCATCTCATTAAAATTCCCAGCCAATCATCTATCGAAATTTGACTAAAAGAAGTATTCAAAACGGGAAATTTCAACTTGCAATACGCCCAGCATAGGTAGTGAAAAATGAGAGTTTAAGATGGAAATATTTTTGACAGAATTAGAGGCTTGCTTTAAACTTTTTCTAAAAATTGACTTACGGTGAGAGGTCTGCGATGAAAAAAGTTGCTATTTTAACAGCTTTGGCTTTTACAACAGTCTTCATGAATGCCTACTTTAGGCAAAAATCTAATGCACCTTCTTACGATCTCCCTATGAAATGCAGAAAGTGTGGGCAATGGCATATCCCAGGAACACCTTGTCCAAAGTCATAAAAACGGTAAATGCTTCTTTTCTTATTGCCGGAACTTCGATTGGCGCAGGAATACTGGGATTACCCGTTGAAACAGCAAGGGGAGGTTTTTTTCTATCTCTTTTTTTTCTTGTCCTTAATTGGGGAATCATGACTGGAACAGCCCTCATATTGATAGAAGTGCTTGCAAAGTTCAAGCACAAAGCCAACTTTATGACTCTTTCAGAAAAGATATTAGGACAAACCTTTAAAGTCGTCACCTTCTTGATTTACATTGCTCTTTTTTTATCTCTCACTTTGGCTTATGTTAAGGGAGGGGGGATTTTTTTAAGTGACCTATTAGGTCCTATTTCATCCCCTATGGGTTGTTTGATTTTTTTAGCCTTTTTTGTTCCTCTCATTGTGTTAGGTCCGAAAATCTTAAGCTCTGTGAATAGTCTTTTCACTTTTGGAATCATCGCTTCTTTTGTAGGCTTGGTTGTT
>JANQJX010000214.1 GCA_028281425.1 Simkania sp. | reverse complement strand
CTTGCTTCTTCATGGTTTATAGATGTCCTTAAAAAATGTCGCAGTTGATGGGAGAAAAATGAGCTTACTGCTTATCATCCTCCTTCGGGAAGGGGGTGTTTGCGTACTTTAACGTTGCGTGAAGGAAAAAGAACAGGTCAAAAAATGATCTTTTTAACCATTTCGGGAAATCATAAGGATTTTTTAAATGGAGACCATTTAAAAACCTTTACAAAAGAGGTCCTCTCCCTTTTCCCAAAAGAAAACCCCTCCCTTTTCTTGCGTATTCAACATGCAAGAAAAGACAAACCCACAACTTTTTATGAAATGCATCTTCATGGAGAGTCCCTCCTCAAAGAGATTTTAGCTGTCAAAGGGCGTTTTTATCCCTTCTATCTGAGTCCTTCCTCTTTTTTTCAACCTCATCCCTTCCAAGCTGAGAGGCTCTATAGTAAAGCTCTTGAGCTTGCTCAGCTTACCCCTTCTATGCGGGTGTATGATCTTTATGCAGGAGGAGCCATTTTGGGAATTCTCGCTGCTTTTTATGTCAAGAAGGTGATCAGTATCGAGATGTGTCCAAATGCAATTTGTGATGCTAGAATCAATATAGAGGCGAATCATATTTCTAATCTCCATCTCATTCAGGGAGATGTAGAAAAAGTTTTAAAAGAATTTCAACTCAGCGCCGATCTTGTAATTTTAGACCCTCCAAGAGCAGGTCTTGGAAAAAAGGTGATTTTTGAGCTTCTTCGGCTAAGGCCTAATAAAATTCTATACATTTCTTGTAATCCACGTACTCAAAAAGAAGATGTTGAACTCCTTGTAAAGGGAGGATTTTATTTAAAAGATTTGATTCCCATCGATCAATTTCCACATACACCTCATATTGAAACAATTGCCCTTCTCTGTCGTGGATGACTCCAAGCTTTGATAAAAGAGGGGGATTTGCTATACTAAAAAGCAATCTTCAAAAAATGTTTACAAGGATATTTTATGGTTTTTTTTCTTTCTTCTTTTTTCTCTTCAACGATTTTTCTAGCTCAAGAAGGGCAAAGTAGCCGTTCTCAAAATATGTCTCAAACGTTTTTGATGATTGGGCTTGCGCTTGTTTTCTTTTATTTGATTATGTGGCGCCCTGAACAGAAAAGGCGTAAGAAAATGCAAAAACAGCGTGAGAGTCTTTCCAAAGGGGATCGAGTCACTGCAATGGGGATTGTAGGGACGATTGCTTCTCTTAAAGAAGATACGGTTATTTTGAAAATGGTTGAGGGAGCAAAAATTGAAATCCTAAAGACATCTATTACAAATGTGATTCCTGCAGCTGAAGAATCTAAAAAAGAAGGAGCGATTTCTTCTCCTCAAGAAACACATAAAGCCGACTCTTAAACCCCAAATCGCTTTGTGAATATTTTCTTTTACCCATAGGAGAAGATGATGGAAGAAGAAGCGATTTTTATTGACTGCTTAAGCAGAGTCTGTTGCTAAAGCTGCATCTATTTCTGACGATCCCCAATGTAAAATGAATCAGGCAGAGATCCTCACATTTGTGAGGATCTCTGCCCTCTATTGCCAGTGTAATATTTAGGAGATAGAGCGCATCCCCCAAAGGCTTTATATTGGAAGTGCTCTTTTTTATTTTGGGTGACACAATCAAGCGTTTGCTAAAAGCACGTGAACATCTCATCGCTTTTGATAGAAATCACGCATCTACTTCATTTCACCCCTTCGCTAAGGTGCGGGACGCACCTTTGCTCGGCGCTCACCTCATATCTACGTCATTTCTACAAGTTGATGACGCGAATGGGTAGCAACTTGGGGTTAAAAGAAGAGGTGAATTTGAGATGAGATCTTTTTAAGCTTAAAAAGGATCTCACTTTAATGGTTCTATCTCTCTATAGGGTACTATGAATTCTATGAGATGAGTGTGATCTCTTGGTGGAGGTTGGTTTTTTTCTGCTTGAGGAGGTAGAGATCATCATAAGAAGATATTTTTTTCCTAGCAGCTTGATGCGTTGTGTTAGCACTTTTGTTTTGCTTTGATGGTGTTTTGAATGACTTCTTCTGATTAAAGGTGTCATTATTATTAAAGGTTGCAAATAGGTCGCTTGCACTTTTGGTTACCAGGGATTCCATGTTAAAGGGTTGTTGCTGTAGATTGTTATTTTTAAGTGCCTCTATTTCTGAGTTTTTTTCTAACAGGTGATCTTTTAAGATGCATAATTTTTCGTTTAAATTTAAGATTTCTTTATCGTAGAGTTCTTGATGTTTTTGCGTAGCATTCTCTTTGAGATTGTTTATTTTAGATTGGAGTTTCTCATGCTTTTTTTGAAGACTTGCTTTTTCCTTTTCAAAATTATAGATTAAATGAATCATCTCTTGTTCGTAATTTGGGAATTGTTGCTGCTCCTTAAGCTGATTTTGTAATGTTTTATAAGTCTCTTTTAGAGTGTGGAGTTGATTCTTTGTCTCATCTAATTCTTTAAATATAGACTTGTATTCTTCAAACAAAGAGGTGCATTTCTTTTTGATGTTTTGTTTCAAGTTCTCATAGTCCTCTTTATTTTTTCGTAAGAGGTTTTCTAAAAGTTCCTGATGTATTCGTTGTTTCTTAATTTGCTCGTCTTGATCTGTAATTACATTTAGAGCTTGATTCATATTTCTTTCCATTTGAGTGATTTCGGTTTGATCATTAGGAATAGATTTGTATAGAGGAGGTTTCTCATGATTTATGGAATTCATAAGAGGAGAAGGTGTTGCATTGTTGTTAAAACTGTCGTTAAAATCTTCATCATAGTTGCTAGAACTGTCGTTAAAATCTTCATCATAGGCATTGAAAAATAGTGGGGTTTCTTCTGTGGAGACCCTATAATCATAGGAATCCTTTTTAAGGGCATTGTTTAAATCCTGAATTTCCTTTTCAAGGGTGTTGATCTTTTTTTCTTGTAATTGAGTGTGAACTCTAGCTATCTTTTGTTGATGCTTCTTTTCATTTTGAAAGTTGTATTGAAGATTTTTTATCTCTTCCTTATTTTGAATTTGAGAAGAGGCAAGGGTTGTGTTTAATTGTTCGTTATTCTTTTTGAGAAGGAGTATTTCATTTTTTTGCTTTTTTATTTTATTTAAATTGTTGTTTTCTTCTTCCTTTAAAAGATGGTTATCATTGTTTTGTTGATTCAATTCCATTGTTTTTACAACGAACTGATTTTCCAGAGCCTCATATTTGGTGTTTAAGTTTTCCAATTCGGTTTTGAGCTGGTCTTTTACGTTGAATTCCTTCTTTAGCTGATGCTGAAGCTGAAGGTTGCCAATTTTAAGTTGAAATGGGATAAGATGACTTTCTGAAGATTGAGTTTTTGGAGCGTGAATTTTGGTTTCCAGGAGATTTATTTTTTCTTTTGCTTTTTCATATTTGGATTCTAATTGGTGATGCTGGTTAAGTAATTGAGTGGAGGAAGTTTTCAATTCTAGAAGTTGCTTTTTTTGGTTTTGAGATTGTTTGTTGTAGAACATTTCCATATTTTTATAATCCTCTTTAGAAACAGAATTGTTCTCTAGATTCTTGAGTAGATCCTTAAGTTGGGATACTTGGGTTTGAAGTTGGCTCTCCTTGCGCTCTAGTGTATATATTTGTTTCTGAAAAAGTTCTTCCTGAGACTTAGGGGAGTCATTGAATCGTTTAATTTGTAATTTAGGTTCATGTATTAAGCTTTGCTGCTCCACCTCCTCATTGTTTCCATCGTCGAGGATCAGCGGCTCATGATGATCATCACTTAAATATTGATCATCGAAGCTATTGAGCTCGTCAATTTGTAAGTAAGCCTCCTCCAATTTGTTTTGAAGATCAGGAATCGTTTGAGTTTGAAGGGTATTTAATTCGTTTTGTTGAATTTTGAATTTTTTCTTTAGCTGATTCAATTGAAACTCAGTCTTTTGAAGCTGATTTTCAATATTTTCTTTTTTTAATTTCTTTTTATCTGTGTTAATTTGGGTCTTATTTTTTAAGTCAGCCTCCTTCAACTTGTTTTCAAGATCAGGAATCGTTTGAGTTTTAAGGGTATTTAATTCGTTTTTTAGATGGGTTTCATTTTCAGCTTTTTGAAGAAGATTTTTTTGTATTTTCTGAAGTTGCTTTTTCAATTCGTTTTGTTTTTGCTTTGCTTGTTGAGTAGCCTGGATGTTTGTATTTTGTATTTGTAGCTTTTCCTCATTGAAACTTTGATAGGCACCCTTAAGTTGTGTGGTTTTATCCAGAAGTTCATTTTGCGCTTCTTTTATTTGTTTTTGAAAGCTGAGTTTTTCATTTTCGAAATTCAACTCAAGATTTTTAATTTTCTCATTAGCGGTGTTAACAAGGTATTTTTCTTGGTTTAAATCTTTGTTTAAATTGGCTGCTTCTAATTTTTTCTTTTCAAGTTTTTGAGTTTGTTTTATGAGTTGTTCCTTTGCGTTTTTAGCAGAGGTTTGTGCAATTTTTATCTCCTGCTCAGTCTTTAATTTGTATTCTTTAAAGTCATTTTGAAGGTTCTTAAAAGCAGTTTGAGTCTTTTTTTGCTGTTTTAATTGATTATTTAAATTGTTGATTTTAGATGCGTTTTCTTGTTTAGTTTGAAGGTTTTGGATTTGCTTGTTAAGATTCTTTTTTTCTTGTTCTAACTGCTTGATTGTTTTTTGAGATAATTTAAATTGTTTCGTTTGCTCCTCCAATTGAAGGGTAGTCTTTTTTAGATTATTTTGAATATTTTCTTTTAAGTGTTCTTTGAGCAAATTAATGTCGTTCTGAGCTTTCTGTATTTGTTTTTGAAAGCTGAGTTTTTTATTTTCGAAATTCAACTCAAGATTTTTAATTTTCTCATTAGCGGTGTTAACAAGTTGTTGTTTTTTTTGTAAATCTTTGTTTAAATTTTCTACTTGTAATTTTTTCTTTTTAAGTTCTTGAGTTTGGGTTTGGATATTCTTTTTGAGGCTGTTTCTTTTGTTTAAGCTGTCATCATATTTGCGCTGAAAGCAGTCGCTTTGATTTATGTAATAATTTTTTTCTTTGACGGTCTGTTTATGGGTCTTTTTCAGGGCATTCAAATGCTGTTGCAATTGACTAAGATGCTTGTTTTGTTGTTTGATTTTTTTGTTCAATAAGGTGTTTTTCTTTTGAAGTTTTTTTGAACCCTTATGAGAAGCTTTGTTAAGGGATTTTTTTAACTGTTTGGAATGTTCTAGGAGGTATCGATTTGTAGCTTTAAACTGGGTAAGTTGTATATTTTGTTGTTCGAATGCTTTTTGTGTGGATATGAGGTTTTCCTCTGCGGTTTTAGCAAGGGTTTTTGCATGGTTTATTTCGTTCTTAGTCTTTCGTTTGTACTCTTCCAAAGCAGTTTGCTTCTCTAACACTAAATTTTCTTTATTTTTTAATTGTTTTTCTAAGTTTTTGATTTTTGTTTGAGATAATTCAAATTGTTTCGTTTGCTCCTCCAATTGAAGGGTAGTCTTTTTTAGATTATTTTGAATATTTTCTTTTTCTTTTAAGCTTTTTTGGAGCAAATTAATGTTTTCCGTAGCTTCCTGTATTTGTGTGGAATATTGTTTTTTTTGATTGTTTAGGTTGTTTTCGAGTAAAAGGATTTTGTTTAGATGTTTATTTTCTTGATCTTTCCATTGATCTCTGTTTTTTTTGTAATATTGTGTTATCTTTTTATTTTTTTCTGTTAAATTATTTACAAGGTTTAGGTGGTTTTTCAGTTTTAACAATTCTTTTTCTTTCTTGTTTTGAATCTTTAAAAGAAGGTTAATTTGGTTTTTTATCTCATTGACCTGGGATTGAGTAGAATTATTGTTCACATTTTTGGTGAGAATTTTTAATTGATTTTTAATGTTTTGGTTGTTTTCTAACAAACTATTAATTTGTTTTTGAATAAAATTTGTAATGGATTTTTGGTTTTCTAGGTTATTTTGATTTTGATTGTTAATGAATTCTTGTAATTTGTTCGTAATTTGATTTTGATTATCAATAAGTTTTTTCAAACTTTCTTGATTAATTTTCATTAACTCAACATTATTGTTATTATTAAAATCATTTTGGTTTAAAAGGTTTTGGAGATTCTGGTTGTTTTTTTCAATAAAGCTTATAAGGGATTGTTGATTTTTTATGTTATTTTCATTTTGATTTTTAATGAATTCTTGTAATTTGTTCGTAATTTGATTTTGATCATTAATAAGTTTTTTCAAATTTTCTTGATTAATTTTCATTAAATCAAC
>JANQJX010000164.1 GCA_028281425.1 Simkania sp. | reverse complement strand
ATAAAGAGCTTGCCTTGAACTGGAGAATCATCGTCTAATAGATGCAGCTTTAGCAACAGACTCTGCTAAGCGGTCAATAAAAATCGCTTTTTCTTCCATCATCTTCTTTATGGGTAAAAGAAAATATTCAAAGCGATAGAAATAGGCAATCTTTTCCATTTCGAAGCAAAGAAAAACTCTAAAGGCTATCCTTCGCTTCGCTCCAAAAAACCTCACCTCTTTATGCTGCGCTATAGAGAAAATTGGGAGTAATTTGGGGCATAAAAATAGTCCTGCTATCACGATTCTTCTTGTTTCTTTTTTGCTCTTCTGCGATTTCTTTTTTTCTGTTTTTGGATTTTTACTCTCATTTGATTTTTTTTAGAGTTGATTCCATCTAGGGTTTCTTCAATAGACTCACAAAGTTTTTTTCTTGCTAAATAACGATTTAATTCTTTTGAGCGTGTTTGTTGACACTTGATATGGATCTTGGTAGGAAGGTGTTTAAGGTGGATTGCTACTGCGACTTTATTCACTTTTTGTCCTCCTTTTCCAGAAGATAAAATAGATTGCTCAATAAGGTCTTCTTCTTCAATATGAAGTTTCTTCATTTTCTCTTTAAGAGCATCCCATTTATTTTTACCTATTGCCATAAAAACTTATATACTCAACTTGCGTAAAAAATGTAGCCATATTGCATAAAATATTGATTGAACTGCGTAAGGTGAGCTATCTCCCAATCACGTTTGGAAAATCTTTTTACTATTCGAAAGACACTTAACTTTTACCTTTGCTTTCATCCGTTCCTGTCTTTAAATTTGGACACAAAAAAGGGTAAACAAAATGTTTACCCTATAAACTGGAAAAAATAGAAAAAACTATCCAATAAGAGATGAATTTTCTTTTTCTTCATCATTTTTTGAAATTGTAAGATCTTTATCTTCTTTATCTTCTGTTGATGAAAAATGAGTGTCAGTAGAGATCTCTGCTTTTTCTTTAGTGGTTTGTTCTACTTCTGAAATAGGTTCGTTAAGGTCTTGTTCATCAGCAAACATATTCAATCCAATGAGTGAAAGAGCAGATAAGCCTAAGACAAAAAACTTTTTCATGATACTATCTCCTTTTTATAAAAAATAAACGGAACTGATTTTAAAATGCATTTAAATTTTTTTCAAGAAAAATAATTTTTTTTTACTCTTATCAAAAATATTATACTTTATGTGTAATAAATTTTTTTTTAAGTCGGGGTTTTTTAGAAGAAAGAAAAGTAGGAATCATAAGAGATTTTCCTACTCTTTTCCCTTCAGAAAGCCCTTGTTTTTCTATAAGCAACATGGTTTTTTTAAAAGAAAAGCGGGTGTAGATTTCTTTGACTTTTTTATCAAGATTGTTTTGAATCGCTATCAGAGCAGGTTCATTTTCAATCTCTTTTTGGCTTATTTTTTCCCTATAGCCTTCTGCAATTCCTGAAAAGAAAGAATTTTTAGCACGGAGACCACGGAGAGAAGGAGATTTAGACATTTTCCAGAGTCTTTCTAGTTCGAGATCAAGAAAATTCCCAATATGAATTGCAACTTTTACATTGACTTTTTCCCCAAAGATTTCAAGGTAAGTATAGCGGTATCCTCGATTGAAAATAGGATGGACAAGAAAATGTCTTAAGATTTGAGCAATTGTCCTTAGTTTTGGAGAAGATTTTTTAACTTGCATAAAACGGTAGATGCTTATTTCTTCTTCTTCGTTTTCCTTAAAAGAGATATTTAGATTGTATTTAAGTAGCAGCTTTTTTGCTTTGAGTAAAGCTGCTTGAGCCTCTTTTGGATGAGGACTATTTCCAAGGGCAAAGAGTTTTTCTATTTTTTTAAGAAGAGACATAGTTTTTTGTATTTTTTCACTTTGCTGTTTTGGAGCAAAAGCGTGGGAAATCAAAGTCTCCCATCCATATTTTTTGCATATGAAGCGAAATTCTTTTCCGTGCGGTTGAATCTCTAAGCCATATTCGATAAAAGTCAAGTAATGAGCAAGTTCATGACGCAGAACGTTTTTTAAAGAGGCTTCATGATTAAAAAGAAAGCACTTATGGATCCCAATTTCATAAAAATGGGGATTAAAATAGCCTAGTTTAGAAGGATGATCAAAAACAACAAAACGAAGAGGGTATTTGATGTGCCCCTTTTTAAAAAATTGATCATGGCATGTGAGTTGGATCTCTTCAGCAAAAATCTCTTGAGCATAATTTTTGATTTTATCTATAAAAAGGAGGATTGTTTTAGAATAGAGTAAATGCACTGAATTTATCCTATAAGGTTTTCTTAAAATTTTGCAAAACGGACCTTATGATGACATCAATCTGTCTCAAGTTTAACATTTAATCTGCATTTTTATGCCAATTCTAAGAAAAGAGATGCACGATTGTTTTTTTGGTGCCAAAAAATTTTCGAATGGGTAAGTTTGCGATCTTATCCTCGAGAATTTATTGGATGTCCCAGCAAAACAGAGCATACAGATTTTTCTGGAGTAGGTATGTGAATACACGCTAAGATTATAAAATCTTACGTAAGGGTCAGATCATGGTAAGAAAAATTCGCTTAGGAGTTCTTTTTGGGGGAGACTCTCCCGAACATGAAGTTTCGATTGCTTCTGCTTCTACTTTGCTTGAGAACATTGATTTGGATAAGTATGAAGTCGTTCCAATTGGAATCAATAAGAGAGGAAGTTGGTTTTTATTATCTTTAAAGCAATTTGAACTTTTATTTCGCCAAAAAAAGCTTTCTTCTTTTGAAAGTTATAGAAAAAAAAGGGGAAACCAAGATTTCCTTTCCAAGGAGATTTTTTTTTCTCCTTTTACATTTAAAAAAAAGATCGATGTCATTTTTCCTATGCTTCATGGTCCTTGTGGTGAGGATGGGACAATCCAGGGAGTTCTTCACCTTGCAAAGATTCCTTTTGTGGGTTCTGGGGTTTTGGCTTCTTCCATTTGCATGGATAAAACCATGATGAAAAGGATTCTTAAAAACGCAGGCCTTCCTATTCCAAAATTTACATCGTTCCATTTGCAAGAACCGGTAGATATGAATGCCCTTTTAAACGATTTTGAATTTCCCTTTTTTGTTAAGCCGGCAAATATGGGCTCTTCGATTGGAATTAGTAAAGTATTTGATGAAGAAGAGTTTTTAAAAGCTCTTGATAAGGCTTTTAAATATGACAAGACGGTATTGGTCGAAGAGGCTATTGAAGGAAGGGAGATTGAATGCGCTGTTTTGGGAAATTTAACTCCCAAAGCATCTTTTCCGGGAGAAATTATTCCAACCCATTCTTTCTATTCTTATGAGGCAAAATATTTGGATGAAAAAGGGGCGATTTTTAAACTGCCAGCCCCCTTAAGTCAAAAAGAAAGCAAAAAAATCCAAGACCTTGCTATTTTAGCTTTTCACCTCTTAAAGTGTGAGGGGATGGCACGTGTTGATTTTTTTCTCCGCAAAAATGGCTCCCTTGTGCTCAATGAAATCAATACGATTCCTGGATTTACAAAAATCAGTCTTTATCCCAAATTATGGGAAATCAGTGGGCTGAGTTATAGGAATTTAATCGATGAACTTGTGACCCTTGCATTTCAAAAAGAGCCAGAAAAAAGAAGAATTGAGATCAGAAAATAGTCCTCCTTGAGGGGTTCAACTCCCAACGCGTAAAGTTTTTATATGGCATGGAGATGAAGACCCAGAATGACTTTCGCTTTAGAATCAGCTCTTTTTGGGATCAGGAGTTAAAGGATTAAGTTATCAAGAAGGATCAGAAAAATGATAAGGGGAGCTAGATATTTAATGCTGATATGAAAATAGAGTTTTGATTTAGGATAGGTATCAAAGAGGGTTTCTGCACCTTCTTTAAGATGGTTGAGTCCTTTTTTAATCCCAAGGCGCCATCCCACTAAAATTACAGCTGCTAAACCCCCTAAAGGAATTAGAATATTAACACATATAAAATTCATTCCTTTTAAAAAATCCATGAAAAGGGCACAGGGAATCGCAACGACAAAAACACTTATCGCAACTAGAATCACAGCCTGATGGCGTTTCCATTTTTTGACATCTATAAAAAATGCAATTAAAGGTTCCATTGCTGAAATTTGAGAGGTCAAAGCTGCTAAAAGAAGCAACATAAAAAAGAGAAGAGAGATAAAATAACCACCTGGAATTTTGGAGAAAATGATTGGAAGAGTTTGAAACATCAAACTTTCTCCTGACGCAGGTGTCATTTGATTAGAAAAGACAATTGTAAAAATAGCGATACCAGCTAAGAGGGAAACACAAATTCCAAAGAGGGCAATTGGCAAACACATCATAGGTAAATTTTCTTTTTTTCTAATATAACTTCCATACGTAATCATTGTCCCTTGACCTAGGCTAAGAGAAAAAAAAGCTTGACCAAGTGCCATTAAAATGGCTTGTGGAGTGAGATGGGATGTACTTGGCTTAAAGAGAAAAGCAATCCCTTGGGAAGCATTAGGCATCATCAGGCCTTTGATCACAAGCAGAATAAGAACAAATAAAAGAAGAGGCATCATGATTTTATTTCCAAGTTCGAGCCCTTTACGAACGCCTGTATAAAGAACAAATGCTGCTAAAGTAATAAAACCAAAAAGAGAGCTCAAGGAATAATAAGGAGAAGTGCTAAACGCTTTAAAATGATTAAGAGCTTCTTGAGAAGTTTTAAAATGAGTGAGTCCTCCAAGAATGGCTTCAATAAAATAGCCAAAAGCCCATCCCGCAATCACGGCATAAAAGGAGCTGACTAGAAAGCCGGTGATGATTGTGAGCATTCCCATCTTTTTCCAAAGGGGGTGTTTCCCAAGCTGCATGAAAGCCCCAGAAGGGTTGAGCTGTGTTTTACGTCCAATGATAATCTCACTGATAAGAACAGGAAAACCGACGAGAACTAAACAGATAAGATATAAAATGACAAAAGTGGCTCCTCCATTTTCTCCTACAACATAGGGAAAACGCCAAATGCTACCAAGGCCAATTGATGACCCAACAGCTGCCCAAATAAAGCCAAGGCGAGATTTCCATTGTTCTCTTTTTGCTAACTTATTGAAGGGATTTCTCCTTGTATGATGATTCATTTTCTATTGCTTTTATCATCATACTTGAAAAAAAAGCACGAGAAAATCGATGGGCTTGCTTGGTTTGAAGAAAAGCTTTTATGTTGGCAGTATATGTTTCATAATCTTTTTTGGAAAATTTTTGGATATAATTGAGCATTTCATCAGGACCTTTAAATTGGCGGTAGTCGATATAACATCCTTTTGGAATGTATGTCTCAATATTTGTTGCTCCTAAATAAATGGGAACTGTTTGTGTGGCAAAACAATCAAAAATTTTTTCTGTGATATAGCCCTTTTCAGCGGTATTCTCAAAGCAGATATTAAACTTGTAATTTTTAAGAGTTGTTAATTTATCAGGGATCCTTCCCTTTGCGTTGGAAAAATTTTCCCAATTGCGCCCATAAAGGTCAAAACAGACATGGGGGAGTTTTTCAAAAAATTGAGCCATGTTTTTACGAATTGGATAAAGTTGCTTTGGAAAATCATTAAACTTAAGATTGGAAGCAATCATACAAAGCAATTTTCTCTTTTCAAAAGAAGGGAGATTATTTTGGATCGGTTTTAAAACGGGATAATACATTTTGAAAAATTTTTTTCCATCTACTAAATTATCATTCCATGTATAGATCTGGTCAAACAGTTCGAAAATTCTGGGATGATACATTTTAATAAGGACGGAAGGGGGTTCCCACATCACCAAAATTTTCTTTTTTGAATTGAAATTTTTGATTCTTCTTTTTGAATGGCTTGGAAAAAAGTTGTGAAAAACCAAAGCTTTTGCTCGATTTTGATTTAGAAAAAAATAGCGCAACTGTTTTACATAAGCACTTCTTTTACGGATTGTTTTGAGATCAATCCATTTGGTTTTATAGTTCTTTTTGGAAACATAATTTTCAAACAAAGGGTATCCTGCTGTGGGGGTATAGGAAGGATAAGCATGAATAGAAGGAGAAAAATAGATGGTTTTTAAAGAGCTTTTGTAAGAGAAAGTAAAGATTAAAACACCTATAGAGAGAAATAAAACAAAAAAGAGCATTAAAAAACGTTTCACAATAGATGTTTACCCTAAATTTTTTTATCAAAAATAGAGCGCAAAACCTCTTCCTTCAGGTGGAGGATCTAGAGCTCTCAGGCGCCTTTTTGCTGCTGCTTAATGGACTCCACGCAAAGCA
>JANQJX010000125.1 GCA_028281425.1 Simkania sp. | reverse complement strand
TTTTTATTTTTTAGCAATTACACAGTTCATTCGACAGACTCGTGGGGATCTGTGAGAATGTGAGGGCGAGATTCCCTCGCATTACTCGACTAAAATGGCTCCACCTTAGCTCGCTTGCTCATCTCATATTTGCACCTATTCAAAAAACCGATGCTGCAAAATAGATTCTAAGGGATTACTCCGTATTGATTTTTCAAAATCTCTCGCTTTTCCTCAGATGAGTTAGAGAAATTAGAACAATCGCAGATTTTTATTTTTGTTTTTCTGCGCTAGCATTGAGTTTTTGATACACTCCAATTCCTAAAATATATAAAGTCGCAGTGACTAAAACAGCGATGGGATATAAAAGAAGGCTTGTATCTTTTTTAGCTACCTCAATTGTAAGAACAAGTCCTTCTAAAGAAAGCGCTGATGCAATAATAATTGCAAATTTCGTTAATGTTTTTCTAGACTGTTGAGGAATCATTTTTGGATTTTCTTTTCTAAGAACCTCTTCAAGCATCAAATATTTTCCAACATCAATCACCGCCATCGAAAACACAATAAGTCCCACTTCATCTAACAGCTTATAGACCGTATAGTTAGAGCTGAACATATCTTCAATAATACTCCATACAGATGTGATAAGGATACAAAGTGCGATAAGGTAAAGGACAACGCACCCTGCTACATAGCCAATATTAGAAAGGGTTATAATTGTTTTTATCGTTTCTTTTTTCATTGATTTCCTTTGATAGGAAGAGCTTACCCTCACTTTTTAAGTGAGCTAAAGGAAAATTGTTACGCTCTGTAAGTTAAAAGAAGTGCGTATCTAATCCCTATTTCTTACGCACTCTTTCGAAAAAGCACATACACGAGTATTTTTCAAGACTTAAGACATTCCAAAGGGATAAGTTTGCAACCTCACCTAAAAGAATTCATTGGATGTCCCAGAGAAACAGAGCATGTGGATTTTTCTAGATTGGACACGCGAAATACGGGCTAAGTCCCTTATCTCTTCATTCACTCGAAAACAATCCCCTTATAAATTTTTAAAACATCAAATTTACTCATAAAATAAAGAAAGAGAAAAATTCAAGAAAAAAGAGAACTTATCTTTAATAGACTTGTTTAATCTGCATTTTTATACGAGTTTAAGCACTCCATTAGCCTGTATTTTACGCCAACTCTTTCGAAAAGGCACACAGACTATTTTTTGAGACTTAAGAGATTCTCGAATGGATAAATGTGCAACCTCACCTAAACAGAGCCTGTGGATTTTTCTAGATTAGGCATGCGAAATGCAGGTTAGGTGTTTTTTTATTGGCACCAAAAAATTCAGATTTTGAACACTCCCTTTCTTTTTTTTCTTTAACTTGCGTAAAAATGAGGGTTAAAATCTGGAAAAAACATTTTAATTAGAATCCAAATCAGGCATCTCATAAGCAAGTTCAATTTGGGATAGATCTTTTTGTATATTAGGATCAAGAGCGTAAGCTCGGATATACCCTTCTCTTCCTCTTATCTCAACTTCATGAAGATCTTCAAAAGTGAAATGGTTTTTGACTTTTTCATAGACTGTTTCAGAAACAATAATATCTTTTTTGAGTTTTTTTGTTGTCATTTCTAAACGAGAAGCAATATTCACGGTATCTCCAATAGCAGTATATTCCATACGTCTTTCAGACCCAATATTTCCCAAAACAGCAAGTCCTGTATGAATTCCAATTCCCATAGACAAACGAGTACGTCCTTCTTTTTCCCATTTATCACAAAGGCAATTGAGGTGCTGCTGCATATGAATTGCGGCAAGTACAGCATGCAGCTCTTGTAATCGATCTTCTAAAGGAGCTCCAAATTCGACCATAAGTCCATCCCCAATAAATTTGTCTAATGTTCCCCCATAATTAAAGATCACTTCAATCATGCCTGCAAAATATTCATTGAGTAAATTGAGAACTTTTTCTGGAGGCAATCTCTCAGAAATAGTTGTAAATTGGCGGATATCTGAAAAAAGAATTGTGACCTTTTTCCTTTCCCCTTTCAAAGTAATCGGTTGATCTGTTTTTAATAGCTCTTCTAAAGCATATTGGGACACATAACGAGTAAAACCCAATTTGAGGCGTTCTCTTTCTTCTAAACCTTGAGCCATTTTATTAATGGCAGTCGAAAGCTGATTGAATTCATCATGAGTTCGCAAAGTAGAACGACAAGATAAATCTCCCTCACCAATTTTTTCAACTGTTTCGCAGAGACTAAAAAGTGAAGAAGAGACAAGTTTAGATAGAAAATAGGAAAAAATAAGAGCCACAATAATCGATAGGCCAAAAGCAATAAGCCCATATAAAAGAAGCCTTTTGAGTTCAACATAAAGCTCCTTCGTTTGAATCTCAATCCCAAGAAGTGCAATCTGCTTTCCTTGAGCATTAAAAATAGGGGCATACCCAGCAATCCAAGTCCCAACTTCTTTTGAATAAAGCGTTGTCGTCACATAAGGATGGTCAAGGGGATTTGGAATATCCATTGGAAAAATCATCTCTTGGTTAAAAGCATCATAAGTACTTTTTCCCTTTTGATCGCCGATCACAAATTTATAATGATCAGAAGAGGGATCGCTACGAATGATATAAACATAATTCAAAAAAATATCTGTACGAAGATTCATCTCTTTGATCTTCGTCACTTCGTTTTTGAGCTTTTCATACTCACTAGAGGTTCTATCACCCGATTGAATGTAGTTTTCCAAATCAGCAGAACTGATAAAAACAGTTGCATTGGAAACGACAGAAAGAATTTTTCTGCGAATTTCTTTAAAAACCAAGCGAGAGGCTTCTCCATAAATCACAAATAGGGCAAGCGATGTCCCCATAACTACTAAGACGATAAAAGAAGAACAAAGTTTTGTGCGAAATTTCATAATTTTTTTAAATCAGTCAATATGTTGTCTATAAAAAATACATCTTTTTTTTTATACTAAAATTGACATGTGGATTCGAAAAAACCTACAAATTTAAATTTAAGAATTTTAAACTACAAAATTGTTCAACAGCTAAATTTTTTTTGTAGGAGTAAACAAATCAATGGAATGTGTCTTGATTAGGAGAAAAAAAGAATACTTTCCAAAGAATTCCTCGATCCAAAAATCGAATATTATTTTTCTTATTTATCCCCTTTAAATTTAAGGCCTATCTCTTCCTAACAAAAAGGTGAAAATGGTGAGTATCAAGAATTCTTTAAAGAGAGTTTTCAAAGTCCCAAGCATGGGAATCGAGCCGTATATGAGAGTA
The DNA here is from genome assembly GCA_028281425.1 of Simkania sp. Lineage (GTDB taxonomy): Bacteria > Chlamydiota > Chlamydiia > Chlamydiales > Simkaniaceae > JANQJX01. Next base: position 860 of record JANQJX010000125.1, on the reverse strand, counting down.
GTTGCAGAAGATAAATATTGGATTTGGCTAAAAGATTCTATTATTCTTCCAAACGGGTGTAATTAATATTGACCGCATTCTTTTTTCTTTAATATCTTTTTCCCTTTTATTAGCGAAGCAAAGGAAACGATTTGCCTTAATATGATTGTAAAGAATGAAAGAGATGTGATCGTACGTTGTTTAAATTCCGTAAAACCTCTTATTGATTATTGGGTCATTGTAGATACAGGGTCAACAGATGGAACCCAAGAAATGATTCAGGCCCATATGCAGGATATTCCAGGAGAATTATACGAAAGGCCTTGGGAAAACTTTGGGTATAATCGAACAGAAGCACTGGAATTAGCTAAGAATAAAGCAGATTACTTACTTTTTATTGATGCAGATGATTACTTGGTATTTGAAGAAGGGTTTCAATTGACTTTTCTCGATAAAGATCTTTATACGATGGAGCATGGTACGAAGTTTTTCTCCTTTCAATATCCACACTTAGTAAAAACAGATCTTCCTTGGAAATATATTGGAATGAACATTCCATTTTCCAAAGACACTACAAAATCGATTGGGATTTTTATGGGAATTTAAGCCTGATTAAAGCTTAGGTAACGTTTTGGCAATTGACGATAGTTATTTGCAAAAGCTCGTAGATTTGTATTTGCTTAAAATCAGGGTGCCCAGGAACTCTAAGATGAAATGTTTTGCCATTTTGTGATGGTAGGATAATTGTTGTGTATGCATGGGTATGAAGCAGTCATCTAATTGTAGGCCAGCTTCTTGTTTCTTTTTGTTTTTTTAAACAATATTCTATGTCGTCGTCCCTGAAAAAAGGGCGATGTCACCTAAGTAAAAATTCTTTAGAT
>JANQJX010000051.1 GCA_028281425.1 Simkania sp. | reverse complement strand
TAAGGGCTGTTTTTTGTCAAAAGCGTCTTTAAAAGCTTTCTTCTTAAGTCTTTTAACTTTTGCTGAAGAGTTTGGGAGGGAAGCTCATTTAAAAAGCTGGATTCTTCCGAGGCTGATTTGCAATAAAATCAAGTTTATTTTACTATCCCAATGGATTTTCTTACTGAATCAACTGTAACAACTTTCTTTCTTTTTACAAATAAGGTAAATATGATGCTATCAGAACAAAACCACTTAAATGAATTATTAGATCAAGTCAAAGAATTTGAAAAGGAACATAGCGTAACTTATAGCTCTCGTCATTTTAAGGACCCGATTTCCAAATTTAAACTTCCTGAAAAAAGCATGCCTGCAAACGCAGCTTACCAACTCGTTCATGATGAACTCAATATGGATGGCAATCCTTCCCTTAACTTAGCGAGTTTTGTAACGACATGGATGGAACCCGAAGCACAACAACTCATTTCAGAAAACCTTCATAAAAACTTCATTGACCATGATGAATACCCTCAAACTGAAATCATTCATCGACGTTGCATCAATATGATTGCAAACCTCTTTAACTCTCCTAAAGAATGCAATTCTATTGGTGCTGCAACAATCGGTTCTTCAGAAGCTATCATGCTAGGATTACTTGCTCACAAATGGATGTGGAAAAAGCGAAGTCAAAAAGGAGCTGTCCCTAATTTAATTTTTGGAAGTGAAGTCCACGTTTGCTGGGAAAAGTTTGCTCGCTATTTCGATGTTGAAATGAGAATGATTCCAATCGAAAAAGGGTCCTATACGGTTAAAGTTGAAAAAATAGAAAAGCTCGTCGATGAAAATACGATTTGTGTCGGCGCAATCCTAGGGACAACTTACTCCGGACACTCAGATCCAATTAAAGAAATCAATGATCTTCTGGTACAGATTAAAAAAGAAAAAGGGTGGGATATTCCCCTTCACATCGATGCTGCAAGCGGGGGATTTGTCATGCCTTTTACCCACCCCAAGTTTGAGTGGGATTTCCGCTTAGAACAAGTCAAATCAATCAATGTCTCCGGCCATAAATATGGACTTGTTTACCCGGGAATTGGTTGGATTTTATGGCGTGATAAAAAAGACTTTCCTGAGGAATTGATATTTAAAGTTAACTACCTAGGTGGCTGGATGCCAACATATACGCTGAACTTTTCTTGCAATGGGGCATTTGTTATCGCACAGTACTATAATTTCCTTCGACTTGGCCACAAAGGTTATGCTCACATCATGAATAATTGTATTGCAAACGCATCTGCTTTAGGGCTAAAATTAGCTAACTCTGGAAAATTTGACATAATCAATAACGGACAGATGCTTCCTATTGTCACAGCTAAACTTAAAGATGAAATCAAAGGATACTCTGTTTACGATCTATCAAGCAAGTTACGCGAACGAGGATGGATTGTCCCTGCCTATACAATGCCTCCTAACGCAGAATCTATGACTATCCTCCGTTTTGTCATAAGAGAAAATATCAGCCTAGACATGGTAGAAATTCTCTTTCAAGATATTATCAAAGCTTGCACATTTTTCGAAAATAAAGACTCATTACCCGACAGAATCTCAAAAAAAAATCATCCTCCTATATGTTAAGAAATCTCAAGGAATAGAATAAAGTTGGAAACTTCCATACAAAAGCGTGAAAATTCTTTGGTTTTGAATCAGAAAGTTTTCTGGCTCTGCATGTTTTTTACCCTTTTATGTATTTTCTTTCAACAGCAAGGTCAATTGATTTTTCTAAGAGCTTTAAAAGACTATCCTAATCAAAAAATATTAAATATTTTCTGGACGCTTGGACAATGCATAGGATTTCTTTTCATGGGAATGCTATCTGACATAAAGTCAAGAAAAAAAATTCTATCTCTCTGCTTAGCACTCTTAGTCGCCTCCTTAGTTTTTTTACAAATGGGATTTTTAACACTAGCAATCCTTTGTTATTCTTTTGGAGCCGTATCTACCGTTGGTAGAGCAGCTTTTTGTGAGATTCACATGCAATACATCCATCATCACTTAGCAGAAAAAAAAGCACCCAATATTCTTCTAACTTTCCTCATCGAACCTTTAGTTTGGGCTTTTTTTGCTCTTACTGTCTTTGGACATATTGGATTTTTTAAAACCTTTTCCTACTTGAGCATCCTTGAAGGCATTGTAGTGTATTTCTTGATCTGGAAATATCTCATCGATTTTCGAAAACAAAAAACTCGGGGATTCAATGTATCTGAGGTGAAACACCAAGCAATTCAAGCAGGAAAAAAAATTACCGATGTTAGAGGGGTTTTACCTGCGCTTTTTGTTATTTCAACATTTTTTTTAGGAGAGTCTCTTTGGAATGCTCTTCAGTACTACATCGATTCCGAAAAATCATCATTAGTCACAGGATCCAACTTCAGCCTTTCCTTAGGATGGTTATCTTTCCTTGCGGTTGGAATTCTTTTTCTTTTTAAAAAGTGGTGTATACATCAGACTGAGCTAATCCTGGGAGTGATTTTTGCTGCGATAGCATTAGCCACTTTATTCTACTTTGCCTTTTGGCATCATAAAAATGATCATGGAGATGTGCTAGCACAAATTTTCCCCTTATTTACCTTTTTAAGTGGAATAGAGCTTCCGTTAATCTATATTTTTTTTGGAGGAGGGCAAGAAATAAAAGCCCACTTAATAGGGATCATCTATGGAGCAATAGAATT
>JANQJX010000050.1 GCA_028281425.1 Simkania sp. | reverse complement strand
CAGCATTTCAATTTCTTTCCATGTTGCTATCCAAGCTATAGGGGTTCGACTTTTCCCCTAGCAGGTCTGTCCCCTGCTGAATATACCAGCCTTAGCTGGGCACACAACCGTGTGTGAGAGTTTCCCAACATGATTCGATATTTCCAGTTAGAGAAGTTAAAAAAGCAATCTGAAAGCTATCAACAAAAGTTTCACATAATGCTGAATGCAACCAATGCAGCAGAGCAGATGATACGCGAATATCACAAGAACTAAAAAAGCAGAAATAGGGGATTGAGCCCGAGTTCATTCTTGTAGCAGCGAATTTTTATCGCTTCATTGATTCTAATCTGTATTTTGCATGCCCTCTCTTTCAAAAAGGCTTGTGCGAGTCTTTTTCGAGACCTAAAAAATTCTCGAATGGATCCATTTGCAACCTCACCTAAAAGAATTTATTGGATGTGTGAGGAAACAGAATATGTGGATTTTTCAGAGAAGGTACGCGAAATACGGGCTAAATCACTTACTATTTTTGGAATGAATCGGATGGGTCCTATTCCAAAAGCTGTCAGTGGTTGACCCTCTAATGAAACTTCGAAGATTTGCTGCTACAAGTGATAAATTTGGGTTAGATGGTTTTTTTTGGGAAAAAGTTTTGGTAAATTTTCTCAATCATCGAAAAAAGAGCTTTTTGATCTTGATTTTCATCAAGCCAAATTTCGAGCTGCCCAATGGCTTGTTTTGCAAACATTTCAAACCCATAAACAATTTGGCATCCTTTCTGAAAAGCTAGAAAAAGGAGCTTCGTCTCCTTAGGATTAAAAATAGCATCAAAAACCAGTGCACGAGGTTCAATATGACTCTTTGGGATAGGTGAAACATGGGTCTTAGGAGCCATTCCAACTGAAGTTGTATTCACTAAAATATCATATCCTCTTCCGTCCCATGTATCTAAAGCAGAAAAACGGCAACCCAAATAAAGCGCAAGCTCTTTGGCCTTTTCACCACTTCGATTGACTAAAAGAACTTGAGCCCCTCTCTGAAGAGCTTCAAAAGTAACGGCTTTAGCTGTTCCTCCAGCTCCTAAAACAACCATTTTCTTTTGATAAACGCTTAAGTGCGTCTCAATTGCATCTAAAGCACCCTTTGCATCTGTATTAAATCCCTTCCATTTTCCCTGCTTTAAAGCTAAAGTATTGACTGCACCAATTTTTTTTGCCTTAACATCGATCTCAGCCAAATAGACCTGGAGTTTCTCTTTCAAGGGCATCGTCACACTCAATCCATAAAAAGGAAGCTTTTTCATCAAAGAGAAAAAAGAAGGTACCTCTTTTCCTTCCAGTTTTATTTTAACATAAACCCTATTTTCCCCAAGTTTTTTAAACGCTTGATTATGAACAAGGTGGCCAATACTTTTATCGACAGGATCTCCAATAAGAGCATAGATCTTTGTATTTTGATTTAAACAGGAATAGTGGTAAATTTTTTCGAGACTTGTAAGATCTATTTGACCTGGAGCTGTTTGTTCTTTTTCTTCCAAGGGAAGATAATTAAATAAACTCCCAACAACCGGAGCAAGTATACGTGTGATTTGTCCATGGTTTCCCATGCACACCGCAATAAGAGGAATGTTTTCTTGCCGTTTTGTTTGAGTAAAAAGTAAAAGACGTAAAGCATCTATTGAAGAATTAGCAAAAGTTGCAATTTTATAAAAATGGGATGGAACTCGTCTAAGCTCAGTTAAAATTTTATCAAGGTCTGGAGTCTTTTTAAAATGATGGTAAGAATAAATAGTAGAAATATGAGGGTAGTTCTTTTGAATCTTTTCAATAAAAGAAAAAGGAAGCCCATATTCAAGATCCACATAAGCAGGTCTAAGGTTTAACAATTTAAAAAGGGTCTTTTCATAATCTTTTTTCGATCCTTTAAAAGATCCTCCTTGATGTGTTGTTCTTAAAGTGAAAATCACAGGAAGAGTCGATTGATTTTTAAGTTCTAAAACATCTCTTAAATCCTCAAATAGATCCAGTCTAAATTCAAAAAGATCTCCTTGTTTATTTCCTGCCTCTATGGTCTTCTTAGCATGGATTAAAGAGCCCTGAACGACAATGACAAGCCATGTTTTCCCCTGCATTAAATACCTAATTTCCAATTTCTTTAAAAGAAAGTTCGAAAGTATCAAAAATCTTCTTTTACAAGAAGAGGTTTCTCCTTTATTCTTCCTATAAGAGACTTGCTCAAAATGGATGCTTTTTTGAGATGAATGCTTCATTTTTTTCCAATACTGAAAAGTTAAACCCCTTGAATGGAAACAAAATCAATGAAAAACGAACGATTGAGATTAGAGAGGACACGCGGGAATCCTCATCCCCTTTAGGAGATTGAGAGTGTCACAGGAGGAATAGAAAATTATAGGTTAAAGACCCAAATAATATCAGCCAATTTTATGAAACATACGATCCATTTAAATATAAAAATGAAAGAAATCAAAACAGCCATCTATTTTGATTTTGATCTACTCAGGAATCCCAATTTTCTGATGCATTGCAAAAAATTAGGAAAACGTTTTGCGATTATTACCGATCAAACTGTAGAAAAACTTTATGGAAAATCTCTGCTCGATTTTTTAACACCCTTGATGGAACTTATCACTTTACATGCTTTTCCAGCAGGAGAGCAAAGCAAAACAAGAGCAATGAAGGAAAAACTAGAAGATGCCCTTTTTCAAGCAAATCATAGCAAAGATAGCGCTTTGATTGTCATAGGTGGTGGGGGTGTCACCGATTTAGGTGGCTTTATTGCATCAACTTTTTGCCGAGGAGTTCCTTTTTTATCGATTCCAACTTCTTTAGTGGGAATGATCGATGCTAGTATTGGAGGTAAAACAGGTGTGAATACCCCTTTTGGAAAAAATCTAATTGGAACCATTTATTCTCCAGAAGCCATTTTCATAGATCTTTCGATCCTTCAAACTCTCCCAGATAAGCAAATGCGTGAAGGAGCAGCCGAAATCATCAAATATGGACTCATTTTTAATTCTCTTCTTTTTGACATGTTTATTGATGATTTTAACTTATGGGATCAAAGAGATTTTCCCTTTCTCAAAAAACTCATTTATGAAAGCTGCCTTGTGAAAAAAAAAGTCATCCAAACCGATTTAAAAGAAAAAGGGATGCGCCGAAGTCTTAACTTTGGGCATACAATTGGTCATGCGATTGAAACGCTTGAAGAGTATCGCCTTTCTCATGGAGAGGCTATCGCAATTGGCCTTATTGTTGAAAGTTATATCAGTATGCATTTAAAAAAAATTAAGGAATATGAATTTGATCAAATTTATAATCTGATGAAAAATGTTGGTTTTTTGCTCAAAATCAGCCAGCAAGTGACAAGTCATGCTATGCTAAAGGTCATGAAACGGGATAAAAAAAACAAAGGGGATTCTATTCGGTGTGTTGTTTTAGATGGAATTGGAAAAGTTCTCCCCTTCCAAGGGGAATACTGTAAGGCGATTCCCTCTTCTCTTTTAATCGAAGCACTTGAATGGATGGTTGCTGAATTTTACTCCCCCTAATTGGAACTGCTTTCAAGCTGGATTGAATTTCATCATTCACAATTTAGCATCATGAATAACTCCATGCTACCCATTCGTACCATCGACTTGTAGAAATGACGTCGATACGAAGTGAGCACCGAGCAAAGGTGCGTACACCTTAGCGAAGGGGTGTTAGTCTGAATGCCTCGTGGCATTAACGCCACCTCTAAAAAATCTGCATGCTTTGTTTCGCTTGAATTTCTCTAACGTGGGCATGTGAAATGTGGACCAGATAGGGGAATTAAAAAGCTTGATCACACCCTCTAAAATAAAAAATAGATTTTTAAACAAAAACCTTTTACTGTTTTAATTTGTATGAATCTAAGCATTAAAGACATAATTGAACTAAATACGGATTCTATTTTATAACGACAAAGAGAAAAATAGAGCGCATTCCGAGACAATTATTCTATATTAGAGAAGATTTAAGCCTCATGATAAATTATCGTATTCAACCCGGCCCTCTCAAAGGAAAAATAGAAGTTCCTTCTTCCAAATCCCATACACTTCGTGCGATTTTATTTGGACTCATGGGAAAAGGAAAAACAACCATTCATAACTATCTTCCTTCTCCCGACACAACTGCTATGATAGAGGCAGTCAAACAAATTGGAGCCATTGTCAAAATCCATCCCAGTTATTTAGAAATCAAAGGGGTTTCAGGAAAACCAAAAGGCCCAGAGAATATTATCGACGCAGGAAATTCGGGACAGGTTCTCCGTTTTGTTGGAGCCCTAGCCTCTCTTATCAAGAGTTATACCGTGATCACAGGAGATGTTTCTATTCGAAACAATCGTCCGGTTAAACCTCTATTGGAGGGATTAAATGGGCTTGGCATTTTTGCCAAAAGTATGCGTCTTAACGGTTTTGCTCCTATTTTAATCAAAGGAGTGATGGAAGGAGGAAAAACATGTTTAGAGGGCTCTGATTCTCAGCCTGTATCAGGTCTTCTGATTGCTTCTTCTTTTGCTAAAGGAAAAACAGAAATTCAAGTCGATAATCCTGGAGAAAAACCGTGGATTGACCTTACCTTACACTGGCTTAGTAAATTGGGTTTATCTTGCAGACATACGCATCATACGCATTATGAAATTGCAGGTCACGGACATTATGAGGGATTTAATTATACTGTTCCAGGAGATTTTAGCTCTCTTGCTTACCCCCTTGTGGCTGCTCTTATCACCCGCTCAGAGCTTACGATTGAAAATGTCGATATCCATGACATCCAAGGTGACAAAAAGGTGATCGATATCTTAATTCAGATGGGAGCCAAAATTTCTATCGATGAAAAAAACCGTCTCCTCCATGTCCATTCAAATTCATATCTCAGAGGGATTTGCATTGATATTAATGTTTGCATTGATGCGATCACCATTTTAGCGGTTGTCGGTTGCTATGCTGAAGGGAAAACAGAAATTTATAACGGAGCCATTGCAAGAAAAAAGGAAAGTGACCGTATTCATGCGATTGCAAGCGAGCTGAAAAAGATGGGAGCTGATATAAAGGAAAAAGAGGATGGGCTTGTGATTTTCCCCTCTAATTTGCAAGGAGCACGTCTCAAAAGCTATCAAGACCATCGCATTGCCATGTCTTTGAGTGTAGCCTCTCTTGGAGCAAAAAATACAAGTCTGATTGAAGGTGTTGAATGCATAAAAAAAACATACCCTCATTTTGCCCATGATTTCCAAAAAATAGGTGTAGATTTAAAGGAAGAATCATGAATTTAGTTTTATTTGGCATCAAAGGATGTGGGAAAACCATCCTTGGGAAAAAAATTGCTGAAAAACTCAAAAGGGCTTTCATCGATACTGATGTTCTAATTGAAGAACTCTACCATATCCATCGAAAGACAAGCCTGAGCTGCCGAAAAATTTTCAAAGAAGTGGGTCCTATTGGGTTTCGTTCTCTTGAATATGAAGCAATTCAATCTCTTCAAGATGTACAAAACTCAGTCATTGCTGTTGGAGGAGGAGCCATGATGCTCACTAAAAATGTTGAATCTTTAGAACAAAATGGCTTTCTCATCTATCTTATTGTCAATCAAGAAACGCTTAAAAAAAGGATTTTTTCCCAAGATGAACTCCCCCCCTTTCTCAATTCTAAAAATCCAGAGAGCTCTTTTGAAAGGCTTTACCTTGAGAGAGATGAAGTCTTTAAAAACCTCAATACTGAACAAATTGACATTACAACTATGAATACAAAAACAGCAATCGATCAAATATGTCAGTCTTTTCAAGCACACCTCAAGAAAAATGGATCCTATGGGAAGTAATACTTTTGGAAAGATTTTTCGCATGACAACATTTGGAGAATCTCATGGAATTGCCATTGGGGTAGTTATTGATGGATGTCCCTCAAATCTTCCTCTTGATGCAAGCGATATCAATAAAGACTTAAAAAAAAGACAAGGGGGAACTGCCTATACAACACCACGTAAAGAACCGGACGAAGCTAAAATTATCTCAGGACTTTTTGAAGGCAAAACAACAGGTGCTCCTATTGCAATTCTCATCGAAAACAAGAATGTGGATTCAAAAAAATATGAGCCTATTAAAAATTTATTACGTCCTGGACATGCCAATTTTACTTACCTAGAAAAATATGGCATTTTTGATTACCGAGGGGGAGGACGCTCTTCTGCTAGAGAAACAGCTTGTCGCGTTGCAGCAGGTGCTATTGCAAAAAAAATTCTCCTCCTCTCCAATATTGATCTTGTTGCCTATATTTACGAAGTAGGTGGGATTGGCATTAAAAAAACAAATCATCAGGACGTCAAAACCATACGTACTCAAAAAGATAAAAGCCCCATTCAGTGTCCTGATGAAAAAGCAAGTTCATCGATTATGGAGGCTATTTTAAAAATCAAGCAAGAAAAAGACTCTCTTGGAGGGATCATTGAATGTATGACAACGCATCTTCCTACCGGCCTTGGAGATCCTGTTTATGAAAAGCTTGAAGCAAATCTCTCCAAGGCAATGATGAGCCTCCCAGCAACAAAAGGTTTCGAAATAGGGACTGGATTTGCTGCTGCAAAAATGAAAGGGTCTGAACATAACGATACGTTTACTTTAAACCCCTCTTCCCATGTAGAAACAAAAACAAATGTTTCAGGAGGGACACTTGGTGGTATCTCAAATGGGATGCCTCTTGTGTTTCGAGTGGCTTTTAAACCCACATCGAGTATTGAAAAAAAACAAGAAACTCTTGATCTTGAAAAAAAGAAAAAAGATTTTATCCTTCCTAAAGGATCTCGCCATGACCCTTGCGTTACTCTGCGAGCGGTTCCTATTGTCGAAGCCATGACCGCTCTCGTTCTTGTTGATGCCCTTTTAATGCATCGCTCTTCTAAGCTCTAGAGTGTTTCCAATGCATTGTCCATAAAACACTCCCAGCGTACATGCCAGGAAGCCAAAAAACCCATCCAATGATTGTGATAGATAAGATCAAGCTAAGCAGTCCAGCAATAAGACCACAAATAAAAATATCTCTGGAACGCTCTTTCATCATTGCAATACGCTTTTTCCTATCACTTCCTTGAACAGATAAGGAAAGATCAATTCCATCGATCATTGCAATGTGTCCCATCCCTATATGAGCAAGAAGAATTGCAAGAGGTCCAAAAAAAAAGAGACTTAAAAAAGCACTTATTGGCCAAAAAAGACGCCATCCTAAAGTGCGGAAAATGACATAAATGCTTGAAATTGCAGCTGAAAGAAGCCCTTCTGAATCTATTTTCTCCCCTTTCTCTCTTAAAATTTTTCCACACATCTTCTCAAATGCAACATTGAGAATCATGGGAAATAGAGTGACCCAAAGCAAAAGAATTGCAAGAGATGCAATTCCAAAAGATTTTAAGATATCCCATAAGTAAGAAAGCCAGCCCATATCTTGACTTGGCCAACTAAAATAAGCAATCCCGATAAATAGAGCAATCATCACAATCAGTGTGAAAGCAGCTGCGCTTAAAGGGGCCATCCAAAGATAAGGACGAAAAGCAAAATAAGCCATCCCTTTAAATGGACAATTAATAGAACTTAATTCTTGTTTAGACAAACGATTTTTTCCTTTTCTTGATCTGCAAATCTTCAACTCTAGCGAC
>JANQJX010000193.1 GCA_028281425.1 Simkania sp. | reverse complement strand
CTCTGTAGGAGGGGCGTTCCTTGTCTGCTTTGCGTGGAGTCCATTAAGCAGCAGCAAAAAGGCGCCTGAGAGCTCTAGATCCTCCACCTGAAGGAAGAGAGGTTTTGCGCTCTATTTTTGATAAAAGGCAGATGGACCTGAAACAGAGAGCGTGGGAATAGCACTCATAAAATATTTCCTCCTACTTAATCTTCATTAGGTGAATCGTTGTCAGCCATTAAAAAAAGGTAAAAAATTTTTTCTCTTGTGCTTGCATTAGGGTTGGAATAAAATAAAAGTTTACTTTAGATCATGAGGAAAAAATGAAAAAGTCTTTAAAACGGATTGCAATTACAGGAGGAGCAGGCCAAATTGCCTATAGTCTCCTCTTTCGCCTTGCAAGTGGAGAACTCTTTGGAAAAGATCAGCCACTTGCACTTCATATTTTAGAAGTTTCTCGCTCTGTAGATGCTCTTAAGGGAATAGAAATGGAACTTCAAGATTGTGCTTATCCTTCTCTTAAGGAAATTTGTATTGGCTCTGATCCTTACAAAATATTTGAAAATGTGGATTTGGCTATTTTAGTGGGTGCCAAACCTCGTACCCAAGGAATGGAGAGAAAAGATCTTTTGCAAGATAACGGAAAGATCTTTGCAGCCCAGGGAAAGGCTTTAAATGAAGTGGCAAAAAGAGAGGTTAGGGTCTTTGTTGTTGGCAATCCATGCAATACCAACTGTTTGATTGCGATGCGAAATGCTAAAAAAATTGCACCGACCCAATTTTATGCGATGACCCGCCTTGATCAAAATCGGGCCCGATTCCAACTTGCAAAAAAAGCAAATAGAGAAGTTGAGCAAGTGGAAAATGTGATGATTTGGGGGAACCATTCTTCGACTCAAGTTCCCGATTTTCTCAATGCTAAAATAGAAGGCAAGCCTTTTTTAGATCACGTCAAAGATAGAAGATGGCTTGAAAATGAATTTTTTGCCGCCATTCAAACAAGGGGGGCTCAAATCATTGAAGCAAGAGGAAAATCTTCTGCAGCTTCTGCGGCTTCTGCCATCTTAGATGGGCTAAAAGATCTCTATTTTCCAACTCAGGGCGATAAATTTTATTCGTGCTCGATTCTTTCAGATGGGAATCCCTATCAAATTAAAGAAGGCTTGATTTTTTCTTTCCCTTGTCGGACAGTTGGTGAAAAAGGGGTACAAATCGTTAAAGGGCTTGAATTAGATGCTTTTTTAAAAGAAAAAATTGCCTTGAGCGAACAAGAACTTTTGGAAGAAAAAAGCTTAGTCACACACCTTTTAAACTAGGGGAAAAAATGGTAGACGAAATCTTTTTTGAAGTGACAAAAGACCAACTTGAAACAGGGATGCGTGGGTATCCCATTGGCTATTGTATCAGCTCTTATGTGGATCCTATTAAGGGGCTTTTTTATCGGGGGCGTTCTATTTCAGAACTTTCCCAATGGGAAAGTGAACGGGTCATTTTTCTTCTCTACTACGGAAGGGAAGGATCAGCACATGAAATTGAAGCCTTTTCTAACGAACTCAAAAAGCGTTCTCAATGTTCTCGTGCTGCTGTCAAATTTATTGAAAATCTTCCTAGGCAAGGGCATCCCATGAAACTCTTTGGGGCTGCTCTTATTATTTTAGGCATGTTAGAAGGACAAAATGATTATGAAGTAGATGCACTGAATCTCATTGCAAAAATTCCTCATCTTACGGCTCTTGTGATCAATCATCATGCGGGTTGGGGGAATACCAAGGATCCAGAAGATCAGAAAAATTATATTGAGAATTTTACGCATATGCTTCAAATTCCAAATGGGGGCCAAGAAAATCTAAAAGAGGTCTTTCGTCTTTTCAATGTCCTTCATTATGATCATGGAGGAGGAAACTTATCAGCCTTTGTTGGAAAAGCTGTGGCATCTAGCTTAGAGGATCTCTATGGCTCTCTTGCAGCAGCCCTTATGGCTCTTGAGGGACCACGTCATGGAAGAGCAAATCAAGATTGTCTCCAATTTGTGCAATCGGTTTTAGACAAATTGGGAGCTAGCGCAACAGCTGAAGATGTTGAACATCTTCTCAAAGAGCGTCTTGAAAAAAAAGAACTTATTTTTGGATTTGGGCATGCGGTTTTACGTGCTGAAGATCCAAGAGCAACCCTCTTATACGAATTAGGAGAAAAGCGATTTTCAAATCATCCTTTGATGAAAATTGCTCTGCTTTTAAGAACAGTAGGAACGCATATTTTGAAAGAAAACCCTAAAGTGGCTAATCCCTACCCCAATGTTGATGCGGTGTCTGGGGCTATTTTAACCGCAGCGGGTTTTGGATTTCCTGAATATTTTACCGTTCTCTTTGGAATGTCGAGAACCATTGGGATTTGTGTTCAGGTCCTCTATGAGCGTTTAAGGGCAAGAGGGGGAAAGGGAACACCTATTATAAGACCCCGTTATTTCTATAAATCGGAAGAATAAATCTTTAGTCTCCCATTTTCGCGTGCCCTTATCTTTTAAAAGAGGTGACATAAAAAGAGACTTAAGGAGTGATGTAGGCCATTTGATCTTTAAAGTCGATGTAAACGGAATGCTTTTTCAAAAAATCCATGCCAAGAAATCCATCAATCGGATCAATTTCTGGAATGTCGAAAGAAATAATATTTTGGGGTCCGAAATTATGATCTCCCATCATAAATATGTTTGAAGAGAAGCCGGGAAGACCATAAATTTTTTTAGAGCAGGTTTCCCCTTTTAAACAAGATGTTCTTAACATAGTACAAGTAGCTCCTGTATCTAAAACCAATCTCATGGGCCCTAAATCTGTCTTTGCTTCTATCATGACTAATTTAGCAGTGACCTTAAGGGGGACCTTGATAAAAGCTTTGAGATCATATCCGTCCTCTTTCAATTTTTTAAGATCATTGCTTATAAGCATCAAAGAGTGGTTAAAATCAAAAAGAAGATTCACCTTATCAAGAAGGGGTTTTCCAATACATCCAACAGTTTTAAGAGGGGTGTAGTCGGAGTTTGAACTAGGGTCAAGAGAGCAGTCATCTTTAGGATCTGATTGAACAGTTAAAACATTATTAAAGGGGAGATTTCCCATCTCAATAAGTGGAAGTTTGTAACGAGGAGAGGTCAATGTCTTTCCTTTAATATTGGTCCAATTGCCTGTTCCATAAGGAGTTTTTTTAGATATCTGATCTAACACTTTTGCATCAAGCATCATTTGAAATTTTGATCCCAAAGTAATTTCTAATAAATAAGAGTGATTGTCTATGTTTATAGGGAGGTAAGGAATATTGCTGTCTGAGAATTGAACGGGAAGGGGAAGATGATAAGTATGAGAGAAAAAAAC
>JANQJX010000161.1 GCA_028281425.1 Simkania sp. | reverse complement strand
TCCCCTACAGCTTGAGGAAACAAAGAGCGAAAACGACTTTTAATCTCATAAAGATCATCGCCTTTGAATGTACGATACTTAAGAGTGATGAAAGTAGACACAAATTGTCATAATCTCACTCGAAGAAAGTGCGGGCTTTCTAGTAGACCACCAGCGCTGAAGAGCCATATTCGCAACCTGACGCTCTTCCCATTTAGGTTTAAAGTTCTTCCAAAAATCATCAATGTGGCAAAAATAGTTTGATCAAATACAACTCGTTCATTTTTGAACCTCTTTGTTTTTTTCTAAGGCTAAAAGCCTACTCCCGATGAGGTTCATTTTCAACTGCTTATCTTTAAAAAATTCCCTTGATTCATCCGCAACTTGCGTTATGGATCCTTCGTCAAGGAGCACCTTAGAGAGATTTACCGTCTGAGTTTGGATCATGGAACACGAACTCCAATACACATAGAGGTTCGAAAAAAAATTCCTGGGATTTCAAGGGATGGTCTTCATTGCTTGCATATTGGTAGGATTAAGATGAAATATTTTTCAGACACCCCCTAGTCTACAATTTCATTGTAATTGAGGAAAAATGTTGGTTTTAATAACTCGATTTGCTTAAAAAGTTGATTTAAATCATCATGATCATGAGTTTGTTTATACTTTTCGGTAAGATCACTCAGTTCATCATAGATTTTATGCATGTGCTTGGCCATCTTTTTTTTGCTTCCTTTAAGCGGCATAGTATCGATGTTTCCAAGCTCTCCTTTCATTTCTTTTAAAGTGGTATTGAGCATTTCCATGGCTTGGTTAAAGTCAATATTTTCATCTTGTTGCATCAGATTTTCTCCATCTTAAGGTGCTTTTCTCTCATCTTTATTGTAAGATAGAGAGGAATAAATACCAATCTTGAGAAAGTAGAGGTTGAAGTGAGATCGGTGATCTTGCTTATTTTCATCGATTTAGCTTTGGTTTTTTTTTATTAAAAATTTTTGAGAGAAGATTAATCTTCAGATTTGAGGACTTCCATGAAGGCTGATTGGGGAATGCTCACCTTACCGATTTCTTTCATACGCTTTTTCCCTTTTTTTTGTTTTTCCCAAAGTTTCCGTTTTCGTGTGATATCTCCTCCGTAACATTTAGCAGTGACGTTTTTGGCAAGCGCAGAGAGGGTTTCTCTTGCAATGACTTTTCCTCCAATAGAGGCTTGAATGGGAACTTTAAATTGTTGGCGAGGAATCACTTCTTTGAGCTTTTGACAAATAGAGCGCCCTTTAGCTTCAGCTTTGGTTCTGTGGATAAGGCAAGAAAAGGGGTCGACGATTTCGTGATTGACTTGAATTTCAAGTTTGATAATGTCACTTGTCTTGTAATGAGAAAATTCATAATCAAAAGATCCGTAACCTTTAGTAATGGATTTGAGTTTGTCATTGAAATCAATGATGATTTCATTCATTGGGAAATAGAAAGTAAGAAGAAGTCGGTTTTGTCCAATGGTTTCTGTTTTTTCAAGAAAGCCCCGTTTTTCCATGCCCAAATTCATAATAGGTCCTAAGTAATCTAGAGGAGTCATAAGATGAGCTGTAGCCCAGGGTTCTTCAATAGAGATAATTTTCGAAGGATCGGGGAAATAGGCGGGATTATCAATCAGCTTTTCTTCTTTCGTAGATAAAGTCATTTTATAGATAACGCTTGGGGATGTTGTGATAATATCAAGATCAAACTCTCGTTGTAAGCGCTCAAAAACGATTTCAAGATGAAGAAGCCCAAGAAAACCACATCGAAATCCAAATCCAAGAGCAAGACTTTGTTCTTGTTCTACATGGAGAGCAGAATCGTTAAGTTGTAATTTGATAAGAGCTTCACGTACATTTTCATAGTCTGAAGTATCAATAGGATAAATGCCTGCAAAGACAACAGGTTTGATCATACGAAAACCTGGAAGAGGCATTGTGGCTCCAGAGCGAGAGTTTGTGACTGTATCTCCTATTTTAACGTCAGAAGTTTTTTTGATATTTGCAATAAAGTAACCCACTTCTCCTGGCCTAAGAATATCAACTGCTTTTTCATTAGGAGAAAAGATCCCAACTTCTAAGATCTCGAAACATTTGTTTGTTGCCATCAAACGAATTTGGCTTTTTTTTGTAATAGTGCCACTGATGATACGAATATAGACCATGACACCTCGATAAGAGTCGTAGTGAGAATCAAAGATAAGGGCTTTCAGATGAGGGTCATCACTCACTTTAGGAGGGGGAATATCGATTAAAATTCTCTCTAGAATTTGATCGATCCCTTGACCTGTTTTGGCAGAGCAAATGAGAGCATTTTCAGTATTTAAACCAATGATTTCTTCAATTTGTTTTTTAACCTCTTCTGGATGAGCAGCAGGAAGATCGATTTTATTGAGAATAGGGACAATTTCTAAATCTCTTTCAACAGCTAAATGAACATTCGCAAGGGTTTGCGCTTGGACACCTTGTGCTGCATCAACAATTAAAAGGGCTCCTTCACAGGCGGATAAGGAGCGAGAGACCTCATAAGAAAAATCGACATGACCTGGAGTGTCGATAAAATTAATTTGGTAAACAGCCCCATCCTTGGCTTTGTAATACATTGTAACTGGATGAGCCTTGATCGTAATCCCTCTTTCCCTTTCGAGCTCCATATCATCTAAAAGCTGCTCTTGCATTTCACGTGAAGAAACGGTTTGTGTGAGCTCTAAAAGTCGATCAGAGATGGTTGATTTCCCATGATCGATATGAGCAATGATCGAAAAATTGCGAATCTGCTTTGGATTGTATTTAAAATTCATAGAGTTTAAGGGAGCATTGAATCTACATTTTTTTAAGAGAAATTCTTAATTTTTTCATCATTTTATTTCATTCTTAAATTGACCTATTCCATTTAAGAGGTAAACAAAATTGAGGGAAAAGGGAGCAATAAAATCAGAAAGGCAGATGTCAATAGACTCCCTTTAGAATTGAAACTTATACGCTCTTTAGATTTAAAAAAAAAGCCTTTCCTTTATAGCCCCGGATTGCGACCTATTTTTCCCTTTAGCAATGCATCAATAAGCGAGATTTTTTGAATCGAATCGAAGGGCAGCTTAAGTAGAGCTACCCAAGTTTTGACTCAAAAAAGATTGTTGATGCATGTAGGTGATCAATGGAACTTTTGTTTTGGATATATTTTTTCTTTGGAAACAGAAGTTATTTTCCCGATCTTTAGCGGTTGGTCATCAATGAAACTTCAAAAATTCGCTGCTCCAAGCATCAAAGGGTAACCTCTATTTCGCATGCCCCCTCTTTTTTAAAAAAATCGATTTAACTGGGTGTTGTGGCTTTTTCATTCACTTCAATTTTATTTGTTGTGGCTTCTTCGATGGGATGAGTGAGTTTTTGGAATTGTTTGCTTAAAGAGCGTGCAGCTCCAATCCATGCTAAGATAATTCCAATAAGAATGATTGCAACGTAAGGAGCAATTGGGGCTACAATAGCAACATTGAGCAGGATGAAAAGACCTTGCTGAATGAGCGCTCCTCCTGATTTTCCAAGCCTTGCTCCGACAACATCAATGGCTGCTTTTCCTTTAACTTTTTCTTCTTGCCCAAGAGGAATATAGGCCATTTCTTTTGTGGGGTCAAAGAAAGCGTATTTTGATGATTTACATAAAATATTTTGAACAGCTCCAATGACCACAGCAAGCATCAAAGGGGTGGTTCCAATCATGGCAATGGCGTCTTTTAAATTATTTCTAAAGATAATGAAAATAAAGAAGGCAATCCCTGAAAATAGGAGCATCAAAGGGGTGATAAGAGCTGTTTTTTTCCAACCAAAACGGCGAATAAAGGTTCCTCCTAAGAAGAAAGTGACAAAAATCGTAATAATTCCTGTTTTTTCCGAAAGACCTCCCATGAAAGCTTGGTACTGATTGTACCCGGGATATTGTTGGTGAAGTTGATCTTTCCAAGTCACTTCGATTAAGTTAATTGAAATTCCATAAGCTATGACCAAAATAGCAATACATCCAAGATATTTAGAGCGGATCAAATAGAGAAAGCTCTCTTTCATTGAAAGTTTGGGTTTATTTTTTTTGACCTTTTTTTGCTCTTTAGGATCATAAAATCGTTTATCTGTTAAAACATATTTATTAATCCACCAGTAAAGGGCAAGAATCAGGAGCCCTGCGATAATCACCATTCCCATGGTATAGTTTAAGGTGACTTGCCATGGATCAGCAGATGAAATTGCGTCACGTATTTGTGCAGCCCATTTGATGAAACGCCCCGAAAGGATAAGTGCAATGTTCCCAAACATTGTGAAAATAGTATAAAAACGTTTGGATTCAGAAACTTTGGTGGTGTCATTAGCAAATCCCCAAAAGAGAAGAGAAATTCCCATACTTCCCCAGAGTTCTGACATGACATAAAAAAGGGAAAAGGTCCAATTTCGAATGACATCGATCATTCCTTTGAATCCTGCAGGGAGGCTATTTTGGAGCATATCACAGAAAGCATGAGGATGGAGATGATCTCTAAGGGGATAGAGCACCATCCCAAAAAGGCCAAAGAAAATAATAAAGGGGATAATCGTCGAATAAAATAGAGTGGGTTTACTCAATTTATTACTGAGCTTTGCATAGAGGAGCATGAATAAAACAGCGCATGGAAGAACTGCCCAGAGTTTTAAAAAAGGGATGATCTGAGATCCTTTTGCTGCTGTGACAACGAGTGTATCTTTTGTATCTCTTAAAACTGTATAATTAAAGAGAATGAAAAAAATTAGGAAGGTCATTGGGATGATTTTTTTGAGTTCGAATCGGTAGATTGGCCAGAGTCTTGCTCTCCATTTACCAAATTCTTGTGTGGGTGATGCCATATTGTATTTCCTAAAGTGTTATTTTTTTGATAAATCTTTTCTTTAAAGGACCTTAACCTTAATTTTTATCTTGCTTAAAGCCTTTTACAAAACGTTAAATTTAATCAATCTTTTATTAAAAATCAAGTCAAAAGATGAAGCAAAAGGTCAATAAAATTTAAAATATTAAAATCGTTTGGTTTTAAAAGAAGATAAAAAAATGAATATGCTTTTGCTCTTATCTGACTTCAAAAACTTAAGAAATCAGATAAGAACGAAAAGTGAATTTTTTATGAATTTTGCATCAGCGACTCAGCTCCGGCTGCAATGAGAGCTTGTTGGGCATTGACCGCTTCGACATATCCGTTCCAAAGTTCATGATCCAAAATTCCATGGCGAATGGATTGGATAAGATCTCTTTTATAATGTGCAAGAGATTTTTTAGGGCTAAGCAATCCAATCATTTCTTTATCTCCAGCAAGTCTTGCCATATTAAGAAGACGTTCGAGCTGAAGTTTAGAAAAATTAGGAATATCTCTCTTTTTTCTTGATCCTCTTGCAGCTCTTGGTTTAGGAGAAACCACGAGAGGGCGTTCGGGATATATGATAAATTTTTCAATTAAAGAGCTCAATTCTTTGGGATTTTTGTGTTTGAGTTTACGTAGAGTGAAATGATGCATATATCCACCACTGGACACAGGGATATATTTACATAAATCATTTTCTTTATCCCCTTTGACTTTTTTAATTGCTTTAGCGATAACACCTTCTAATTCTTCTAAGACTTTAGTATTGATTTTCATTTCTTCTAAGAAGCTCATAATTTTTTCCTTATTGCTACCTTTTTGTCTTGGACTAGATACTTACAATTAGAATCATTTTGAAATAAAAAAAATCAAAATGGATTGATCCATTTTCAAAATGAATCCTTACAATTTTTTAAAAATTTGGTTCTTTTTTCAATCAATCAATTTTTTTTATACTATTACTGTTTTGTTTGCAACTTTATTCGGATTTTTTTTCCTTTTTTATGATTTCACTTTAATTTTATCTCCTTAGGACTGGTTTAAACCAAATCTTATTACTCTTTAAGAGGAATAATGAAAGCTGCTTTCTAAAAGTTTTAACTTTAACAGGAAGTTAGAATCATTTTTTTGATGTTCCTATTGAGTTGACTTTTTATTCTTTAAATTTCTGTTTATTAGACTCATTTTTTCAGTATAAAGAGGAAAAATTTTTAGCAAAAGTTCAAGGAATCACATAAATTCTTTAAATAAAAGGGGGGTTGATATGGAAAAGAAAGTAAAAAAGTAGCAAACTCACTTTGAGTCAAGCTGGCCTTATGAAAAATGTTTCCCTCGCATTTATCCTACTTGCCTAAAATGTCCTCTTGTATAGAGAGTGCTTACTCAATATTTCTAAAAAAGTGACTTGAAATTTCAAATTATATGATAAGGATGGGTTAAAGATTTTTGTATTTTCAAATTGAAGGAAAAAAAGATGGTGCTTAAAATGTATGATCAAAAAGGGAAAGAAAATGCCCTTAAACAGGTCCATCATATCGTTGCGGTTCTCGGGGGAAAGGGAGGAGTTGGAAAATCAACTGTGACTCTTAATTTGGCTTTAGCATTGAGTAAGAGAGGAAGAAAAGTTGGGATCTTAGATGCAGATATCTATGGTCCTTCCATTCCTTATTTGATGGGGGGGTCAACATTAGGATCCATAGAGCGCCATCAGGAAAAGATTGTGCCTCCTCTTATAAGAGGAGTTCGAGTGATGTCGGTTGCTTTTTTTAAAAAAAGAAAGCAAGCTTCTGTTGTTCGTGCCCCCATTGCAAATCGGATTATCGAGCAATTTTTAAGCGAAGTATTTTGGGGAGATCTAGATGATTTGCTGATTGACTTTCCTCCAGGAACGGGAGATATCCAGATCACCTTAATGCAAAAAGCTTGTTTATCGGGGAGTGTTATGGTGACAACACCTCAAGAAATTGCTCTGATTGATGTGAGAAAATCGATGCAAATGTGTTTTGACATGGAAGTTCCTGTTTTGGGAATTGTAGAAAATATGAGCTATTTTCTGCATAAGCAATCCAAAGAAAGGATCGCTCTTTTTGGAGAAGGGGGAGGGAAATTATTAGCAGATGAATGGGAGGTCCCTCTTATTGGGCAGGTCCCTATCGATCCTATGATCAGTATTCTTGGAGATCAAGGAGAATCGATTTTTGAGAACAAGACCTTTTCTTCAGAAAGTTTCTGTGAGATTGCAGCTCGCTTAGAATCTGCGTTAAAAAAGGTAGAATGTGAAGAAGGTTTTTCCTCTAAACATCAAAAATGGGTTTGGGATCATGAATAAAATGATTTACTTAAGCAAAAAAGGGGATTATCATTTTGAAATTGTTTGGACCGATGGCCGAAAACAAGTGTTTCATCTCTCGACAGTTCAAACCTATTGTCCTTGCTGCAGATGTGTCGGTCGAGAAAACTCTGAAAAAGTTGAAAAAGAGGTACGAGCCCTTAAAATTGAGAAAGTAGGCAGTTATGCACTTAAAATCTTATTTGATAGGGGGTGTTCTTTTGGAATTTATCCCTTTTCCCTTTTAAGGGAGATAGGCAAATGAGAAAATGGGCAATGCTTTTTTTTTTCATAAGCGCTCTTTGTTTTTTTGGCTGCCAAAAAAAAGAAC
Organism: Simkania sp.; assembly: GCA_028281425.1. Lineage (GTDB taxonomy): Bacteria > Chlamydiota > Chlamydiia > Chlamydiales > Simkaniaceae > JANQJX01. The sequence goes on along the minus strand of JANQJX010000161.1, from coordinate 20,042 downwards.
AAAAAGACCTTTTTTTAAATTTCCAAAATTGGATAGAAGGCCAAGGAAAACTCAGAGTACTTTCCACGACGGCAATGATTGGAGATTTGGTATCTCAAATTGGAGGTGAAAAGATTGTTCATCTTTCTTTGATTGTAGGAGATCTCGATCCTCATAGCTATGAGTTGATGAAAGGAGATGATGAAAAAATAAGGAATGCTGATCTTATCTTTTATAATGGACTTGGCTTAGAACATGGGGCAAGTATAAAGCATCATTTAGAAAAAAATGATAAAGCAGTTGCACTTGGAGATTTTCTTCTTAAATTTCATGAAAATCAATTGGTCAAGATTGATGGACAAATCGATCCTCATATTTGGATGGATATTACCTTATTTGCTAAACTTGTCGATCCGATTGTAGAGAATTTATCTCAAAAACTCCCCCTTGAGCGTTCTTATTTTGAAAAAAAGGGAAAGGAAGTCAAAGAAAGGCTTCTGAAAAAAGATTTGATTTTATTTGAAAAGATTCAACAAGTTCCACAAGACAAGCGGTTTTTGGTCACAAGTCATGATGCTTATCACTATTTTTGCAAACGGTATTTAGCCGACGACAAAGAAAATGATTGGATCTTTAGAGTGCAAGCCCCTGAAGGACTTGCTCCAGATGGACAGATGAGTGTTTTAGACATTCGAAAGGTCAGTGACTTTCTTTGTAAGCATCAGATTTCTGTTGTCTTTCCCGAATCAAATATCAATTCAGATGCTCTTCGAAAAATTATTAAAGTATGCCAAGCAAGAAAGCATAGAGTGAGAATTGCCAAGTCTCCTTTATATGGAGATTCAATGGGAACGGCAAACAGCTATCTCGAGATGATTGAGCATAATATTGACATTTTAGTTTCCCATTTTTTAAGAGAGCAAGAGTGATGAAAAAAGCCATTCTAAAAGTGAAAGAATTGACGGTGAATTATGAAACTGCATCTGCTCTTTGGGATATTTGTTTTGAAATTTTTCCAGGGGAGCTTGTTGGGATCATTGGTCCTAATGGAGCAGGTAAAAGTACCCTTTTAAAAGCGCTTATTGGGCTCGTCAAGCCTCTTTCTGGTCAAATCACTTTTTTTGGGACCTCTTTTCAGAAGGCAAGAAAAAAAATCTCTTATATTCCTCAACGAGGAGCTATTGATTGGAATTTTCCTATTACGGCTTTTGATGTTGTCTTAATGGGACGTTATGGATCATTGAAGGGGCTTAAGTGGTACCGCAAAGCCGATCGAGAAATGGCTTCTAAGCTTTTGCGATTTCTTGGAATGGAATCCCTAAAAAATCGGCAAATCAGTAAGCTTTCTGGCGGGCAACAGCAAAGGCTTTTTTTAGCAAGAGCACTTATGTCTCATGCAGACCTTTATTTACTCGATGAACCCTTTGCAGGAGTTGATAAGGCTACAGAGTTGCTCATTATTGAAACGCTTAAAAATTTACAAAAAGAGGGGAAAACAGCTCTTGTTGTTCATCATGATCTCAATACAGTAGAAACTTATTTTGATTCTATTTTGATCTTAAAAACCAGTTTGATTGCTTGCGGAAAAACCAAAGAAGTTTTTACTTTGGAACACTTAAACCGTGCCTATGGACATAGAGGGGTTCTTTTTGATGAAGCGCTTCGTTTATCAAAACATAAATTAAAAGGTCTTAGATGAGCGAAATTTCTTTGATACAATTTTTTTTTGATCCCATTTTACGTGCTCCTGTGATTGCAGGAATGCTCATGTGTTTAGCCTCTTCTTTGATCGGAGTGATGGTATTTGTGAAGAGGCGCTCTTTAGTTGGAGAAGCTTTAGCTCATGCCTCTTATCCTGGAGTGATTTTTGCCTTTTCTATTGCGCCCCTTTTTTTTCACCCGAATTCGATGGGGACGATGATTTTGATTTTAATGGGAGCGTTTATTTCGGCATGGATGGGACTTGGTCTTATTCATTGGCTTGAAAAGAGATGGTCTATCCAATCAGATGCAGCGCTTTGTTTTGTTCTTTCTCTTTTTCTTGGAGTTGGAGTTTTTTTAGGGAGTCGCATTCAGGTGATTTATCCTCTTTGGTATCAGCAAATTTCTACGTTTCTATATGGCCAAGCAGCAACAATGGGGGATTATCATATGATTTTTTATATGCTTTTTGTTGTTGGGGTTCTCTTTTTTGTCATTTTTCGTTTCCGTCAGATTGAGCTTTTTTATTTTGATCCCTCTTTTGCGAAAAGTTTATTGTTAAAGTCAAAAGGATTTCATATTTTGAATTCGGTTTTGTTGATTTTAGCTCTTATCATTGGAATGCGCTCGGTTGGAATTGTTTTGATTTCAGGAATGTTGATCATGCCAGGTGCTTTTGCAAGGCAATTTACGCACCGTCTTGCGAACCTTTTTATTTATGCGGGGCTTATGGGGATGGTCTCTGCTTTTTTAGGGGTTTATATGTCTGTTCAAATTCCTTTGCATCTCAATTCCACACATCCCATTTCTCTTCCGACAGGTCCTATGATTTTGCTAACAGCTGCATTTTTGACGCTCTTTGCTCTAATTTTTTCTCCAAAAGAGGGTCTTTGTGTGCGTGTCATTAGGATCCGCCGTTTTAAAATAGGACGTCTTTTAGATCATATCCTTAAAACTTTATGGAAAAAGGGCCCTCTTTCTTCTTCTCATCTCAAACAAGAAATGGCTCTTTCTTATTTTGCTTCGATTTACCTTCTTTTTCTTTTGAAAAAAGAAGGGTGGATCAGAAGAGAATGGGTAGGTGGGCAAAAAAGGCTTGTTCTTACTGAGGATGGAAAAAGAAAGGCAAGTCGGTTAGTACGGCTTCACCGTTTATGGGAACTTTATCTCACTTCTGAGCTCAAAGTGGATGAGAAAAGAGTTCACTGTAGCGCTGAAGAGATGGAACATATCTTGACCTTTGAAATTGAAGCCAAATTGGAAAAGCTTTTGAAGGATCCTAAAATTGATCCTCATCATCAGCCTATCCCTCAGAAGGAGGGTTTATGCTAAATCCTTATTGGGGAAACTCTTTTAGAGAATTTTTTATAACATTTGGTCACCGTTTGGCTCTTGGAGTGAAAGGGGAATTGAGCTGGAAAGATTTAGTCAGTGATGAAGTTCAACTCTTTGTTCTTTTATTCATTGCCTTATCTTCAGCTCTTGTTGGCACATTTCTTGTTTTACGCAAGATGACAATGGTTGCAAATTCTCTTTCCCATACAATCTTGCTTGGAATTGTGATCACTTTTGTTTTACTAAGAGAAAAAAATCCTTTGTTGATCAGTTTGAATGTCAAAACGATGATTTTAGCAACCTTTATTACAGCTTTGCTTACAACTGGTTTTACCGAGTGGCTAAACAGAGGACTTCGTCTGCAAAAAGATGCGAGTATTGGTCTTGTTTTTACCTCGTTTTTTGCCCTTGGATTGATGGGGCTGACCCTCTTTTCTCGAAGACATCATATTGGAGTTGAAGTGATTATGGGAAATGTAGATGCGCTTCATTTTGATGATTTAAAACTTGCTTTTTTTCTTTTCCTTTCCAATAGCATTCTGTTTTTTTTATTTTTTAAACCCTATGAGATTTCAACTTTTGATCCGATTTTAGCGCGTAATTTGGGCGTTTCTCTCTTTTTGGTCAATCATCTTCTTATGCTTCAAACAGCAGCAAGTGCTGTTGTCTCTTTTCGTGTTGTGGGTGCTTTTCTTTTTTTATCTTTATTAACTGCCCCTGTTTTAACGGCTAGACTTTTTTCAAAACATTTAAAATCTTTGCTTTTGATCTCTTGTGGGGTTGGAACTTTAGCCTCTTTTGTGACAGTTGCTCTTTCTAGACATTTTTTATCTGTTTATCAAGTTCCTTTTTCGACAGCAGGACTTCTTACTGTCGTTTTGGGGGGGATTTTTTTTATAGGTCTTGTTTATCGCACTCTTAAAGAAGTTTTAAGCCGACGAAAGGGATGGGTTTGGCCTATCATCCAAAGGACAAGAAAAGGGATAAGCAATGGATAAAAAGAGGATTGCTCTTTTAGGAAGTACAGGCTCAATTGGAAAAAATGCTTTAAAAGTCATTGCTCATCTAAGTCATCAAATGGAAGTGATTGCCCTTGCTGCTCATTCAAATATTGAACTTCTCTATGAGCAAGTTCAAATCTTTCAACCCAAACTCATTGCTGTTTATGATTCAAAAAAGGCCAAAGAACTCAAAGAAGTTTTGAGAGGAATTCCCATTCTACCTGGAAAGGAAGGAGTCAATGCAGTTGCAACTCATGAAGACGCTGATTTTGTGATTTCTGCGATTGTAGGATCTGCGGGAATCGAACCCACTTTAAAAGCCATTGAGGCTAAAAAGAAAGTGGGTCTTGCGAATAAAGAAGCTCTTGTTGTAGCAGGAGATTTAATGATGAAGCGAGCTAAAACAAATAACGTCGATATTATTCCTATTGACTCTGAACATAGCGCTCTTTTTCAATGCTTAAAAGGAGAAAAAAAACAGGAAGTTAAAAGGCTTATTTTAACTGCTTCAGGGGGACCTTTTCGAAATTATTCGAAGGAAAAACTTTTGAAAGTCACCCCAAAGCTTGCTTTAAATCATCCTAATTGGAAAATGGGAAAGAAAGTTTCTATTGATTGCTCGACGCTTATGAATAAAGGGCTTGAAGTGATAGAAGCCAAATATCTTTTTGATATGCCTCTTGATCAAATCGATATTATCATGCATCCTCAAAGTATTATTCATAGTATGGTTGAATTTATTGATGGCTCTCTTCTAGCACAGATGGGGATACATGAAATGACAGTTCCTATTCAGTATGCCCTCACTTACCCTAAACGAAAAAAAGGGTTTGAGCCCTCTTTTGATTTTCTCAAATATTCTTGTTTGGAATTTGAGCCAGTCAATCATAAGGCTTTTCCCTGCTTACAACTTGCCTATGAGGCAATTCAAGCAGGGGGGTCTTTGCCTTGTTATATGAATGCTGTGAATGAAGTGCTTGTAGAGCGCTTTTTAAAAGAAGATATTACCTATTTAGAGATTGGGACTAAATTGGAAAAACTCATGAGAAAACATGCAATTATTCCTTTAAATGATTTAGAAACTTTATTTGCCATCGATCACATGGGAAGAAAAGAGGGCGTAGAAATTTAAACCCATCCTAAATACTCGTCCCTCTTTAGCTTTCTTTAATTTTTATAAAACAAGGACCGCTTCTATTGTTTCGGCACTTTTCCTTTTAATATTTGTGCTTTTTTTTGCAAATTCTTTATGAAGATTTGCTCTTTTTCAGACATGTGCTTGAGGTAATTATTTGGAATTTGAAGAGAGCAAGTCGAGGGAGTCTGTGGATGTTTCAAAACAGTTATGATAAATCTGTTATTGAATTTTTCCATCGCTATTTGAAGAGCGGTTTTTAGCTGCTTTGATGAATCCTCATAATATGGAAGTTCGGGATTGCCGCCCACATCCATAAAGGTATTTATCGTGTTTAAATATTCTTTTAATTTAGAAGGGAAACTTGGAAATTGAGCTAATAAAAAAAGGGGACTTGGGAGATTTTTGTATTTATGGTTTACGTTAAAGTGGCCTGTTGATGCAAGATATTGCGCTTTTTCATAATCACATCGTAATACTGCTTTATGTAGAGCATTGATGTCTCTATGCTTATTTGAAAGCAAGGCACTTTTTTGCAAATTCTTTATGAAGATTTGCTCTTTTTCAGGCATGTGCTCGAGGTAGTGACTTGGAATTTGAAGAGAGCAAATCGAGGGAGTCTGTGGATGTTTCAGAATAGTTATGATAAATATGTCATTGAGTTTTTCCATCGCTGCTTGAAAAGCGGTTTTTAGCTGCTTTGATGAATCCTCATAATATGGAAGTGCGGGATTGCCGCCCGCATTCATAAAGATATTCATCGTGTTTAAATATTCTTTTGATTTAGAAGGGAAACTTGGAAATTTAGCTAATAAAAAAAGGGGACTTGGGAGATTTTTGTATTTATGGTTTACGTTAAACTGGCCTGTTGATGCAAGATATTGCGCTTTTTGATAATCACGTTGGAATACCGCTTTATGTAGAGCATTGATGTCTTTATGCTCATTTGGAAATTGGATTGCATGATTGTTGTTCTGTTCAGAGTTATTAAATATGTTTTTATGAAAATTATTCGCGATGTTATTAATCATACTCATAAATTTCTCTAGCTCCCTTTTATTTAAGCGAATATTTATTAGGAAATGAAACCCAATATAAACAACCGATCTTTGCGGCATGTGATTTCATAAGTTCTTTTGGGAAAAGAGCTTAATCATTTTTAAGATTTTTTTCTACACTAAAATGATTTGGATGCAAAAATGTCATAGAACATCGTTCCTTTAACAGTCGAATCACGCGAAGGGGAAGTTCCTTCGCGTGATTCAACTAAAGATCTACTCCCAATTCAGCCCCCCTCCTTGGGTTTCCAAAGGGTGAAAGCCCTTTGGTGGGGTCTGGGGCAAAGCCCCTGAATGACTCTTAAGTCAAAGTAAAGCCGTCGGATTTATTTTAAATGATTTAAAATATGAGGCTTTTTGCTATCATTAAAATGATAACTTTTAAAGTAAGATATCATCTGGGGATCATACGAGTTTTGATAGAGGACTTGCGAGAGCGTTAAGAAAAAAGGGACATGAGACTTGGGGTAGGTTTTACAGATCTTAAGGCAAAAAATAAAGTGGATTTGTAAGAGAGAATGGGGTGAAAAATGCATTTTGAAGCTCCCTGGATATTTTTAAAATAAAAAAATCTTTGGTTCTTTTTAAGCACACATATCGAGAGGTTTTGTAGAAAATATTTTTTATATTTTATTAGCTTTGCTTGGCTTAAATTTTCTTGTATTTATCCATGAACTTGGTCGCTACGTCGTTGCTAGACGGCAAAAATGGATATCTTGGAATTATGGGACTGCTTTGAACTGATTCAAAAAGATCTTTTTTTCTTAGGCCTTAAGATAAGTCGCATCTCCTTTTGTTCTCAAGAGTGTGTGAATTTTCGACTTTCACAATTTTCGAAAAAAACATCAATTTATTCGAAAAATTTTTCAGTTCGCGAGCAAGTTCCATTATCGGAACGTAAAATGGCAAATTTGCCCTATTTTTATTGGGGACTATGTGTTTAAACTGGGGTGGAAAAAGAGAGTTAGAGCCTTCTGAAATTCAAGGGGGGTTTATTTTAAAAAACCACTCTCTCGTATTAAAGTGCTTTTAGCTACTCCTTTAATGAATATTCTTTTTTCCCTTTTTGTTTTTGGTTTCATTTGGTCTTTTGGAGGGAGAGAAAAATCTTTTTCGGAATTTATCCGTTTAATTGGATGGATGGATCCTAAATCTGAATTTTATTCTCATGGAGTTCGTCCAGAAGATTAGACATTGGGACTAAATTAGAAACACTCATGAGAAAAGATGATTTAGAAACTTTATTTGCGATCGATCACATGGGAAGAAAAGAGGGCAGAGAAATTTAAAACCATCCTAAGTACTCGTCCCTCTTTAGCTTTCTTTAATTTTTATAAAACGAAGGGCTATTTCTATTTTTTCTGCACCATTTTTTGCATGGATTTTGCTTTTTTTTGCAAACCCTTTATGAAGTCTTGATCTTTTTTTCCCATAATTGTGAGGTAGTAATTTGTAATTTTAAGAGATTCAACATAGGGAGTTTTTGGATGTCTCAGAACAGTCAAAATAAATGCGTCATTGCCTTTCATCATTGCTATTTCAATAGGGGTTCCTAGACACATTCCTAAAAGATTTTCAATATTGAGACTCTTGAAAGCACCCATATCTAGAAAAGTATTAATCATGCTTATATATGATGATGTTGAGTTAAAGGAAGGTGGGTATTTAGCTGCTAAAGAAAGTGGGGTTCCAAAACTTTGGTTTTTATCATTTGTGTATTCATGATTTAGGTCATAATTTCCTGTTAATGCAAGAGATTGTGCTTGTTCATCATTACCTTGATATATCGCTTTATGTAGAGCATTGGTGAGTTGATCTTTAGTTGGGAACTTTGACTCAATGCTTTGATAAACGGTTGTACAAATTTGGGGTTCATTATTATTGTTGTTATTGTTGATCGATAGGTTTGAAATGTTGTTATTATTGTTGTTATTGTTGTCATTTTGATGAATGTTTTGATTTGTATGTACGATAACTTCTTTTGCTTTCTTTCTGATTTTCTCTTGGGTTTCATTATTATTGTTGATCGATAGGTTTGAAATGTTGTTATTATTGTTGTTATTATTATTGTTGATGATAGGTTTAAAATGTTGGTTGTTATTGTTAGTTAATTTAGGAATCATACTCATAAATTTCTCTGGCTCCTTTTTAAAATTAAACGAATATTTGTTAGGAAATGAAACCCGACATCAACAACCGATCTTTACGTCGTGTGGTTTCATAAGTTCTTTTGGGAGAAGAGCTTAATAATTTTTGAGATTTTTTTCTACACTAAAATGATTTGGATGCAAAAATGTCATAGAACACCGTTCCTTTAACAGTCGAATCACGCGAAGGGGAGGTTCCTTTGCGTTAACTCAAGATCTACTCTTACTTCACACTCCCCTCCTTCTTGCTTGGGTTTCCAAAGGGTGAAAACCCTTTGGTGGGGTCTGGGGCAAAACCCCTGAATGACTCTTAAGTCAGATTAAAGCTGTCATTAGGATTTATTTTAAATGATTCTAAATATGGGGCTTTTTGCTATCATTAAAATGATAATTTTTAAATAAGATATCATTTTTAAAGAGTTGTTGTCCTAAGAGCTTTGAAGTCCCTTTGGAGCTCATAGAATTTTGATAGAGGTCTTGCGAGGTAATGGAAATTGGGGTAATATTTTTATCTCGTGGGAGTTTCAAATAGGATGCATTTTCGTGTGTCCATTGTTTCTCATAAGCGCTTAAGAAAAAAGGGGCATGGGACATGAGACTTGTGGGGGAGGTTTTTACAGATCTTAAGGCAAAAAATGAAGTGGATTTTTAGGAGAGAATGGGTTGAAAAATGTATTTGAAGCTATCCACGGATTTTTTATAAAAAACAAAAAAATCTTTGATTCTTTTTAAGCACACATATCGAGAGGTTTTGTGGAAAATATTTTTTATATTTTATTAGCCCTGCTTGGCTTAAACTTTCTTGTATTTATCCACGAACTTGGTCACTACATCGTTGCTAGACGGCAAAATATGAAAGTAGAGGTGTTTAGCATTGGATTTGGAAGGCCTATGATATCTTGGAATTATCGCAACGTAAAATGGCAGATTTGTCCTATTTTTATTGGAGGCTATGTTAAAATTGCTGGAATGGAAAAAGAGGGGAATTTAGAACCTTCTGAAATTCAAGGGGGATTTTATTCTAAAAAACCCCTGTCTCGTATTAAAGTTCTTTTAGCTGGTCCTTTGATGAATATTCTTTTTTCCCTTTTTGTTTTTGGTCTTATTTGGTCTTTTGGGGGAAGAGAAAAATCTTTTTCGGAATTTACCCGTTTAATTGGGTGGATTGATCCTAAATCTGAATTTTATTCTCATGGAGTTCGTCCAGGAGATACGATTACTGAATATAATGGAGAGGCTTTTTCTGGGTTTCAAGATCTTATTTATGCTGCTATTATAAATGGCAGAAATGCTGATGTAGAAGGATATAAAATCGATTATTTTCAAGACATCAAGACCCCTTATGATTACACAGTTAGGCCTTATCAAAGTCCCTATCTGTTCAAGGGATTGATGACAATTGGGGTGCTAGCTCCTGCCAACTATTTAATTTTTGATGCTTTTTCCAATCATAGGAGCAATGCTCTTTTTCCCTATTCTCCTTTAGCTTCGAGCGGCATTCAAGACAATGATCAGCTCATTTGGGTAGATGGACAACTTCTCTTTTCTAAAGATCAGCTGACCCATATTGTCAATGATAGTAGGGCCCTTTTGACCGTGGAACGTGAAGGCAAAACCTCTCTTGTTAAAGTCCCTCGTCTGCTTATCACTGATTTACGTCTTCAAAAAGAAGAACTAGAAGAGCTCAGTGATTGGTGCTATGCAGCCAATCTTTCTTGCAAAAATCAGGAGATTTTTTTTGTTCCCTATGATTTGAGTTTTGATTTGATTGTTCAGAAAAGCTTAAATTATTTAGATGAAACATCTCAAGTGGTTCAAGTGAGCCTGAAGAGTCGCATGCATTCTATAGAAGATGTTTTACTCAGGGGTGATAAAATTCTAGCAGTAGATGGAACTCCTGTTTTTTCTGGCTCCGAATTTATAAAAGAGTTGCAAGAAAGAAAAATTCAAATCATTGTGAAAAGAAACTTGAATCTCTCTAAAATTTCCTGGAAAAATGAGGATGAAGCCTTTGAAAAAGAGACTCATTGGGAGCAAATGTTACCGATTGCTTCAAGTATTGGAACTGCAAATCTCTTAAGAGAAAATGGCCCTTTTTATCTTTTAAATCCCGTGACTCCAAAACCTTTTCATGATTTTTCTTTTTCCGAAGAGATGCGCTATAATTTAGAAAAAAATTTTCAAAAACAGCTCTTAGCTGTTAAAAAAATAGGCGATCCTGAAGAAAGGGAAAGAGCTTTAATTGCCATAGATAAGAGTCAAAAACAGCTGATGTTGGGAGCTCATTTTCAAGACCGAAAAGTGATTTATAATCCTTCCCCTTTTGCTCTTTTTACACGTGTTTTTCAAGAGATCAGTCGAAGTTTTATCGCGCTTATCTCAGGGTCTTTTAGCCCTAAATATATGGGAGGTCCTGTTTTTATTGTTCAGGTGATGAAGCAGAGCTGGTCAGTTGGAATTAAAGAAGCACTATTTTGGCTTGGAGCTATTAGTCTTAATTTAGGGGTTTTGAATCTATTGCCTATTCCTGTTCTTGATGGAGGGCATATCTGTATTTCAATTTTTGAAAAAATAAGAGGAAAACCTCTTAAAGCAAAAACTATGCAACGTTTAATTATCCCTTTCATTGTTCTTCTTATTTTTGTCTTTTTTTATCTGACTTATCATGATCTTACTAGAATTTTTGGTCGGCTTTTTTAAAGAATTTGGTAAATTTTATCAAAACATGTGGGAGAGTTCTTTGGGAGAAAAAGGGAAACAAAGCTTTTCTGTCCGTTTGCCAATCTTTTGATCGATGCGATAGTTAGCAATGTTAAGAGCTGCTTGATGCGTAGAGATTTGATGTTGTTTGGCAATTTTATAAACATTAAGAAGTTGATGATAAATATAGTAGGTCATTTTTCGTGCTAAAGAGGCTTGATATCCTTCGTGATGCAATTCATGCATCACATTGATGAGTCCCCCTGAGTTAATGACAAAGTCGGGTGCATAAAGAATGTTTCTTTCTCCTAGATGGTTAGCGTCTTCAGACGTTAAGAGTTGGTTATTTGCTCCTCCTGCAATGGCTTTGCATTTAAGCTTGGGGATTGTTTTCTTATTGAGGATTCCTCCCATAGCACAAGGAGAAAGAATATCGCATTTAACCGATAAAATTTCATCACTTCTAGCAATTTTGGTATCAAATTTATGGGCATAAAAATTTGCAGCTTCTTGATTGGTATCGGCGATAATAAGATTTGCCCCTTCCCAAAAAAGATGTTCTATAAGACGGCTTCCTACATTTCCAATTCCTTGAACAGCAATGGTTTTCCCCTGGAGAGAGTGGTTTCCTTCTATTTCTTGAAGAACCGATTTGATTCCTTGAAGAATTCCCCAGGCTGTAAAAGCAGCAGGATTTCCACTTCCGCGAAGATTATGGACACCACAAGCATACTTGGTCTTTTTAAGAATGACTTCAATATCATCAGGGGTACAGCCTACATCTTCAGCGCAAATATAGACTCCTTGATAAGAATTGACCGCTTCTCCGAAAGCGTAGAGAAGCTCCTTTGTTTTATCTTTTTTAGGATCGGCAATGATGACGCTTTTAGCTCCTCCTAGTCCTACTTGGGCGATTGCTGCTTTATAAGTCATCCCTTTTGAAAGACGTAAGACATCTGTGAGAGCATGGGCAAAAGTTTGATAAGGGTAGATACGAGTTCCACCTAACCCAGGTCCAAGAACTGTATTATGAAGGGCAATAATGGCTTTGAGTTTTGAACTTTTTTCAGTGAACTTCACTACTTTTTCATATCCAGGGATCAAAAGTTTTTCTGATTGTAAGTCCATTTATCCTCCGTGATCTAAAGCTTTAAATTAGCCCCTATTTCGCTTGCTACCTCTTTTGAAAAGGCATGCTTGAGTGTTTTTCGAAACTTAAGAAATTCCCGAATGGATAAGCTTGCAAGCTCACCTAAAAGAATTTTGGATATCCCAGCAAAACAGAGCATGTAGATTTTTCAGAGAAGGGATGCAAAACAGGGTTAGCCCAAATCTTAGCACAAAGAGATTTTTTCTAGCATGTCCAAAAAAGCAAATCTACTCCTTTTGCTCTCAAGAGTGTATGAATTTTCAGCTTTCACAATTTTCGAAAAAAATCTCAAGGGATCCGAACAATTTTTCAGTTCAAGGCAGGCCCCTAATGAATTCTTTTAAGTTAAGCTGCAAACTTATCCATTCGAAAATTTCTTAGGCTTCAAAAAACACTCAAGCATGCCTTTTCAAAAGAGTTGGCGTAAAATACGGGCTAGATTTATTCGATGCATCCCTGGGTTTCCGGAGGGCCTTTGGTGGAGGGAAAGGGACAAATCCCCTAATTTTAAGGGGCACTGTCCCTTTAACCTTGGTCAAAGAATCATCCCTAATTCTACACGACAATCTTGGATTGCCACCTATTTCGCGGCACCGGCTTTTTGAATAAGTGTAGATATGAGATGAGCACCGAACTAAGGTGGATCCACCTTAGCTTGCATTTCGCGTGTCTACTCTAAAAAATTCACATGCTCTGCTTTGCAGGGCAGATGGAACAATGGAAGGAGGGCAATCGTCATCAACATATCTAAGAAAAGCTTATAAGATGCTTTGAGTAAGGTGTAGTTCTCTTTCTGTTATTTGTAACTTTCGATTTTGAATAGATGATTGTAGCTGAGTTGTTGAAATTTCATGCTTGAGTTCGGCATAAATCAGATAAGAATTTTCTAGACAATCTTGAGCGGTTTTTTCATTTAGTTTAATTATTATTTCATCATTACATAAAAAATTGCCTTTTTGGGTGTTAATACAGGTTGTATAATGGCCAAAATCAGGATGATTTCCTATGTGATTGATCACTCCCTTAATCGAGTATAAACCGTTTTGGTTTGTTTTGACATATTTTCCAGGAATGGTAAATTCTTTTTTGATATCAACAATCCGAGTGATTTTATTTATTTCACTGTGATTATTTGGATTAGAAGAAAAGCGTTTGCATTGGAAAAAGAGATGTTTTGGAAGTGAGCAAAAGGAATTTTTTTCTTGTTCCAAGGATAAAGAAACTCCGTTTTTTTTAATCGGATCTCCTCCCTTTCTTCCGTTATGCCATTCGTTTAAAGCACTTTCAAAAGAAATATTTTCCGTGTTTTGAAGACTAAGAGGTAAAATCATACAAGGTTGATAGTGTTTTTCTTTTTGCCATCCTTCCTCATCAAATTCGTTTTCTAATAAAGAAGGATCGATAGAGGAAATGTCAAATTTTCTTTCTGTTTGAATCCAAAAGGTTAGTGGATTCAAAGAATGGATTCCATTTTCGGGATTGATTTTAAAATTGTCTGGACTTAAGGGTTTTTGTTTGTTTTGTGCTTCTATAGCAGTGGTAAAAGGCTTTAAGATAGCATCAAAAGCTTCACGCGCATCTTCTTGGAAGAATGTTTGCATGTTTATATCGTTTCGGCAAGCACGGCTTCCGTTAATAGAAGAATCATTTTTTTGTTTTTGTTGCGTAAGATATCTGTTTGCAAAGTTTTTTATGTTTGTAAATTGGGGTGAGGGGAGCTTTTCAATAATATTGTGCCTAAGGAAGGGGTGATTTATAAGGAGTTGCAACAGTGCAATGAGAAAACAATCATTTCCATTTTGATTGACGATTCCAATAGGAGGTTTCTCAGGTATTTTGGGGATATGGTGAGCAAAGCCTAAATTGCCTATCGGTTTGAGTTGCCTACCGGTTTTGAGTTGCCTATCGGTTTTGAGTTGCCTATCGGTTCTAGATCAGTAAAAAGATCCTGAGGGGGTATTGGGGTAACAACTTGAAATAGAGATAGAAAAATAGCCACGATTTTTTTTATCTTGTCTGAAAAATAGCCAGGATTTAAAAAATCAATATGGTGCGTTTCTATCCAAAAAGAAAACTGATTGCTACAAATGAATATAGATTTTTTAAAATAGATATGGATATAATTGAGAAAATGGTTTGGTGCCATTTGATAGATGAGCCTTTTAAGGTAATAAAAAGGAGGATGGTAAATATTATGGGAAAAACTATGTTCCCAAAAAAGATTTGGGGTTGATTTTAAGGAAATCATAAGCAACTTTTTGAAGGAAATTTTAACATTGATTTTATTTTTTGTGTTAAAAAACATCAAAGGCTGTTTTTCGAGAATTTCTTAATGTCTCGAAAAACAACCCATCTGCCTTTTCGAAAGAGGTGGCATGCGAAATAGGGGCTAGAGCTTATTTTTTTTCATCGTCTAAGATTTCAATTTCAGCTTCTTCAATATTTTCCTCTTTTTCTTTTTTCTCTTGCTCTTTATTTTCTTGGTGAGAAGATGTAGCTCCTCCAGATTTCTGCTGAGAAGAAGGGCCTTGTTGCTGTGCTTGTTTTTGTATTTCTTCTCCAATTTTTTGGATATGAGACTCAAGAGCATGGGTCTCATTTTTAATGGCTTCGATATCATTTGATTCAAGCGTTTTTTTGAGTTTAGCGACTTTTGCTTGAATTTCATCCATTAATTGTTTGGGAAGTTTATCTTTATAGTCTTTAAGCGCTTTTTCTGCTTGAAAAAGAAGGGTGTCTGCCTTATTTTTGGTTTCGACAACTTCTTTACGCTTTTTATCTTCTTCAGCGTGGTCTTCAGCATCTTTGACCATCCGATTGATTTCATGTTCAGAAAGGCCTGATTTGGCTTCAATCCGAATTTTTTGCTCTTTACCACTTCCCAGGTCTTTTGCTGAGACATGGAGAATCCCATCAGCATCAAGATCAAAACTCACTTCGATTTGAGGCGTTCCTCTAGGTGCAGGAGGAATTTCTGTCAGATCAAAACGGCCAATTTCTTTGTTGTCTTTTGCCATTTTTCTCTCTCCTTGCAAGACGACGATAGTCACAGCAGGTTGGTTGTCAGCAGCTGTTGAGAAAATTTGCTTTTTTTGTGTTGGAATTGTTGTATTTCTTTCTACTAGCGGAGTCATGATTCCTCCGTAGGTTTCAATTCCAAGAGTCAGCGGAATCACATCTAAGAGTAAAACATCTTTCACATCTCCAGCTAAGACGCCTGCTTGAATAGCAGCTCCTGTTGCAACAACTTCGTCAGGATTCACCCCTTTATGAGGGTCTTTCCCAAAGATTTCTTTGACTTTTTCTTGAGCAGCTGGCATACGAGTCATTCCACCGACAAGCAAGATATCATCAATTTGGTCTTTAGAGATATTGGCATCTTTTATAGCGTTTAAACAAGGGGTCACACATCTTTCGATAAGCGCACTTGCGAGTTGTTCAAATTTTGAACGGGTTAAGGTTAGAGAGAGATGCTTAGGTCCGCTTGCATCCATTGTAATAAAGGGCTGATTGATTTCTGTTTGTTGGGTTCCTGAGAGCTCAATTTTTGCTTTTTCAGCTGCATCTTTGATGCGTTGAAGAGCCATTTTATCTTTGGATAGATCAATGCCATGTTCTTTTTTAAATTCGCTGAGTAACCATTGGATGATCACATTATCAAAATCATCTCCTCCAAGATGAGTGTCTCCATTAGTTGCAAGGACTTCAAAAACGCCATCACCAATTTCTAAAATGGAGATGTCAAAAGTTCCTCCTCCTAGGTCGAAAACAGCAATTTTTTTGTCACTTCCTTTATCGAGACCATAAGCAAGAGCTGCTGCTGTGGGTTCGGGAATGATACGCTTGACATCTAATCCGGCGATTTTTCCCGCATCTTTTGTAGATTGTCTCTGAGAATCATTGAAATAAGCAGGGACAGTAATGACTGCTTCTGTGACTTTTTCTCCGAGATATGCTTCAGCCGTTTCTTTCATTTTAATTAAGACTTGGGCCCCTACTTCTTCTGGAGAGATAATTTTTCCTTCGATTTCAAAGACGGCATCCCCATTCTCGTTTGCGATGACTTTATAAGGAACAGTTTTAATTTCTTCGGAGACTTCTGTTTGTTTGCGTCCTATAAAACGTTTTGTTGAGAAAAGAGTTTTCTCGGGGTTTGTAACTGCTTGACGTTTAGCAGGGATTCCTACAAGACGCTCTCCATCTTTATAAGAGACAAGAGAAGGGGTTGTCCGTGTTCCCTCAATATTTGCGATCACTTTTGCATCGCCACCTTCCATGATAGCAATACAAGAATTGGTTGTCCCAAGGTCAATTCCAATGATTTTGCTTTTTTTCTGAGCCATGTTTATTTTTCTCCTTCTAACTGTGTTTCTTCTTTTATCATGTTTTTTGCTTCGTCCTCTTTTTCAGGGTGTTTAGTCACTTTTACCTTAGCTGGACGAAGAGTTCTATGATCTCCACACTTATAACCAGGTGCAAACTCTTGAATAATAGTTCCTTCTTGATGTTTTTCAGTCACTTCGACCTCAATGACCTCATGAAGATGGGGATCAAAAAGATTTCCTTTTGATTGGAAAACGTGGATGTTATGATCAGATAAAATCGTTTTAAACTGATTGAGGATCATATCAAAACCTTTTGCCCAATTTTGAATTTCTTCAGATGCTTGGCTTGCAAAGCTAAGAGCATTTTCGAAATTATCTAAAGGGTTTAAAAACTCTGCAATTACATTTTCTACAGCAAAACGGGTTGTTTCATGTTTATCTTTTTTCATCCGTTTTCTTGTATTTTCCATTTCGGCAAGAAGGAGCAGATTTTTTTCTTGTTGAGAGCGTAGTTGCAACTCAAGCTCTTCTGGAGTAGGGAGTGGGGAGCTCTCTTTTTCCTCTTCAAAAGCGATGGGATCTTCATCTTGATTTTGTTTTTCATCTTGATTTTGCTTTTCCATGTGTTCTCCTTAAACTTTGATCTTCCAAAAGCAAATGATCAGATTGGCTTAGATAAAGAAGATCAGATTTTTTTAAATCAATCTGTTTGGATTGGGGCTTACGATAAGTGATCTTATATTTATATAAATTGCGTGTGAGTGTTTGACTTAAAATAGATGAAAAAGTGCGTAACAAACCAAAGAGTTTAGGATAAGATGTGCGTATAGGAACAAGCAGAGCTACAGAGCCAACTGGCTTACTATGAATAAAGTAAGGAAAAGCAATCACACTTATATAAGCCCCCCCTTTTTCTAGGTCATTGCCAATCCAAAAGCGCAGATCTTTAGCATTCATGCATTCTTGAAGTAGCTTGCGTATGTAAGAGGTGTTTTCGAAAAGAGAAATTCCCGTTGCTAACACAGTGGTATCTTGAAATTCGGAAAATTGAAGGAGTTTTGAAAACCCTGTTTTATAGATATCTTCTTTACTGAAGTTGGAGTCATTGATAACATATCGAAGCAAAATTTCCCTGTAAAAGGCTAAGGCGGTTTCCTCTTCCTCTTGATTTAGTTGGGGGGGATCCATTCCCGTCATCCGAAAATGAAAATAATGTTCGATCCGTTTTAATGAAAAACGACTAAGATTTTTTTTAGCATAGAGAACTTCGGTTTGGATAAGGCCGAAATCGGTGATAAATACACATAAGTAGCGATCATTGTCGATCTTCACAAGTTTTATTTCAACGATATGATCTTGATCAAAACGGGGAGAAGATAAAAAAACAGCGCTTTGGGTGATTTGACTTAAAAGCTCTGATGCCTGTTCAAGGTAGCGAGCAATTTCTTTTGTATCTTGATGAAGCGCTTTTTTAAGAATTTTTACATCTTGAATATTAGTTGCGGTTGTTTCGATGTGATAAGAGGCATAAAATTTATAAGCAAGTGGGGTTGGAATGCGTCCTCCCGATGTGTGCTGTTGGGTTAAAAAGCCTTGAGCTTCAAGTTTTGCAAAATAGTTGCGAATCGTTGCAGAGCTGATATGATTAAACCCATTTTCTTTTAACGTGTTGGATCCAATAGGCTTGCCATGTAACAGGTAAAGCTCAGTGATTCCTAAAAGAATCGCTTTTGATTTTTCTTCCCTAGGGGTTTTTAGGAGAACCATAAAAGATAGCACTCTTTTTGCATGTTTGCTAGATTTCTTCCATTAATATAACAGATGGGATGAAACCACGCAATCATTTTTAGCAGTTTAAGATAGAGAGTGCTTGTTACTGATTTTAATCTTTTATGTATCAATCACTTGTGTGAGTATCCTTGTTTTTTGTATTAAACAAAGCAAAAATTTATATAAAATAAATTTTTTTTAAAATTAATTAAAAAATTATTTATCAAAAATAGAGCGCAAAACCTCTTCCTTCAGAGTGCTGTTCAAGCACTAGGGAATCCTCTTCGTTTACGGAGAGGAGGATGTCAATGAATCCCCACAACAGTGTTAGGAATCTTTTTGGCCTCTTCAATAGAAAAAGTAGGAGAAAAATAATCTAAAAATTGTATCCATGATTTTTTTATTTTCTCTTGTTCGTAAGGGGAACTGTTAATCTGCTTTTCAATGAAATCTATGTTTGGTTGAGGAAGGAAGTAGTAGTTATGAGTGAATGTTCTTTTGAGGCTTTTGAAACAAATATTTAAGACAAAATAGTCAATCAACTTGTATGTGATGAGTTTTTTCGCAATTTTTCCTAATAGATAGAAAAGTTTCTTAAGAAAGGGATATTTATCTGAGTAGTCCAATACAGTCTTTTCAATATAAATTTCTTCGGGATAATACTTAGAATATCTATCAACATGTTTATCAGAAGAAAAAATCGATCTACTTTCGAAAGAAGAGTGTCTAAGTTTAAGAGTCAGCTTTGTTTTTTGAGAAGTGGTAGATAGAAATCCAGAAGGAACAAAGTTTAGTAGGTTACGTGAGTTTATTTTCGATGAGATGTATGCTGTTCCATGAAAAGCAAGAAGGCTTCCTTGCTTATAATCTCCAAAGAAAGTGATAGAATCTGGTTTTAATTTCTTTTGAACATATTGGGCGATGGATTGAGCATCAGTTTTAAGTCCTTGGGGAGTTGTGATTCCTCTCGAGCGTGCATATCCTCTTGGGTTATAAGTCAACACATTTTTGCCTGACAATGCCTGGCGAAGAATTTCAGTTTTTTCTAATTCATAGCACATTCCTATACCTGTTGTGAAAACCATCACCTCATTTTCTTTTTTTTCGGTCTCTGAATTTAGGAAAATGTAAGACTCTTTTTGTTTAGAATCTTTGATCGGGTATGAATGAATCTCTGAATTTTTAATGCCAAGATCACTTAAAATTTGATAGAAATTCGATTTGTTTTTAGGTAAGATTAAAATAGGTTTTTTTTCTTTTGAACTGAATCGACATCCCTTTTTTATCAGGGTTTCTCTAACACTGTTTGCTTTGATGAAACAGCAGTCTAAAATGGCTTGCCCATCGGTTGTTTTCACTTTTTTAAAAAATGCTTGATAGGCTTTTAATCGATTTCGGGAAATTTGTTGGAGATCTTGTTGTTGATTTGTTTTTTGATTTCGAAATATTTGATTTCGAAAGCTAGGAAAATAAAAAGCGGGATGGGCTTTATCAAAATTTTGAATAATATATTGGGGTCCTGTTGAGAAGATAGATTGGGCGAGGTAAGAGCTTACATATTTTGTCTTATCCCATAAGAAGGAGATGGTTGTATTAAAAATATTTGTTAGACGGCTGTTGTTTGCTTCGAAATCGATGGAGTTTGGGTCTCTTTTTAGTTGGTGGAATGTAGAATAACAGTTGATTTTATTTATAGTGGACATGCGTTAAAACCTATAATTAATTTAACTACCAATTATAT